>NZ_JBHVHV010000046.1:0-1384 GCF_042800035.1 Sutcliffiella sp. NPDC057660 | reverse complement strand
TTGGTTCTACGTCAAATGTTGGGGTGAAGTGATTTTTACTTCACCCTTATCCAATATGCGTACCCAATCTTTTATACTTATGTGTTAATAGTATTTTTGCTCGAAAACGCTTAAAGCTTCTAAAACCAAAAGCGTTCCGTTTCATCACTTTCGTTAAGTTGTTAATCCCCTCTAAAAAGCCGTTAGAATAGTTATAGCTAAAGCTATTCAGTATCTCTATCTGCCAGTTTTTTATCGTCTGGACAGCCTTTGCGAATTCGGGAATGTCAGCCTGATTGACCAACTCGTAAAAACCATGTAAGGCATTTTTGGTTTGGAGGATGTCTTTCTCGCCATTCTGCTTAGCCTCGTCAAACCAGAGACAAAACTGTTCCTTTAGCTCATATGCTTTTTGGAGTTCAGGGGACAGATCAAGATATCTTCGGAGGTACCATTTGTCATCTTCCGTTAATTTGTTGGATCGCTTATAAAACACATGTCGCATCCTCTTACATTTCTTCCGATCGTAGTCATGCCACCCAGACTGTACTCTTCGTCTGACACCGTCCATCGCCCAGTAAATATACCGAACAAAGTGAAATCGATCGGCCACAATGACCGGCTTTCCAAGCGCCTGCTGAACAGCCGCCTTAAAGGAGTGGCTCATGTCCATGACCACTACTTCCACCTTGGCACCGAACTTTCGCAGATAATGCTTAATGGTATTTTTATAGCGGTTTGGAAGAATATCAATTGGTTCTTTCGTTATTCCATTGGCGATGATGAGCTGGTACTTTCCCTCTCTCGTGTCCCCTTTATACTCATCAATTGCGATGACTTTCGGTAGCTCTTTTGCTTCTTCATTGACCGTACTCTCCGCCAATTGGTCAAACCTTCTGACCACCGTGGACGAAGAAGCCCCATACACTTCCGCCGTTTCTTTAAAGGTTTTCCCTTTAATACTGCGGATTTTGATTGCCTGATTTAATTCCACGGATAGTCGCTGATACCGTTTCACAAGAGGGGTCTTCTCGGCGAACTTTTTTCCACACTCGCAGACATAACGGCGCCTTCTGTAGAAAAGCAGCGTCTGTCTTTCGAATATTTTTAAATGCTTGATTTTCTGTACTCGATAGTCATGAATTTTTTCTGTGGGTGATTTACATAATGGGCAGAGATGGGGTTTTACAGGCATTTCTACATGTATAGTGAGCTTTTCCTCCACTTCCTCCATTTTCATCACGATCACTTCTTCAAATCCTGGCAGCTTTATGTTAGAATTCATTATGCACGTATCTCCAATCTATACTTGTTTCTCGACAATTCAAGTATATTAGACTGGGTGATTACGTGCATTTTTTATGTCTTCAAATTGTGTAGGAACCCCAACATTTATTATAGAACC
>NZ_JBHVHV010000045.1:0-1530 GCF_042800035.1 Sutcliffiella sp. NPDC057660 | reverse complement strand
TGGTCTTCTGTCAAGAAAGTGGACAACACTTTAGAGAGAATTTTTTCATAATCTTCAATAATGGTGAGCTTTTCTTTACATTTTAAAGAAGCTATTTTTCTGCTAACTAGTTTTTATCTTGTATAAAAGATCCCAGTTAGAGAATTCTCGTTGTCCCGCAACTTGACATGGAGCCTCTGCGGGTATGACCACGAGCCACAAAGCCACTTGGATAGGAACCAGTGGCTCGCCAGGTAGGCTATCATACCCGCCCCTCCATGTAAAGTTGCTAAGTTGTTTTACCCCCTTTATGCAGCTTTTTTATCATGTACTTGCCTTTTCGTATTGCTTCGCTCGTATTCATTTGGTGATACATATCCTAGTTTAGAGTGACTTCTTCTTTCATTATAAAAACTCATAATATATGTCCAGATTTCCTTTGTTGCTTCTTCTCGAGTTGTGAATTTTCTTCGATACACTAATTCTTTTTTCAGTGTCGCAAAAAAGGACTCCATACATGCATTATCATAACAGTTTCCTTTTCGACTCATACTTATTTTCATGTTACATTCCTTCAGGCGTGCAATGTAATCACTCGATGTATATTGACTACCACGATCAGAGTGATGAATTAAGCCCTCAGGGGGTTTTCGTTGATTTATAGCTCTGTTTAGCGCTTGTAAAGGAAGCTCCTTTGTCATGGTTTTGTTCAAACTCCAACCGACAATCTTTCTGGAAAACAGATCCATTACTGTAGCCAAATACAACCATCCTTTTAACGTCCAAATGTAAGTGATATCTGTTACCCACACTTGATTAGGCTTTTCTGGATTAAACTCGCGATTAAGTAAATTCGGATATATTGGTTGATTATGTTTGGAATCTGTCGTAACCACAAAACGTTGTTCCGGTATAGCACAAAGCCCCATTTCACGCATGTATCTTCCAACGGTTTTCTCTGAAATTAAAATTCCATCTTTATGCAACTCTCTTGTGATTCTAGGACTTCCATAGACTTCTCTATTCTGAAAGAATAGCCCACGAATTTTGGCCATCATCAACAATTTTCGTTTCTTTCTATGGGTTTCCTTTTTATTTTTCCACTTGTAATACCCACTCTTGGATACATTCAATACCTTGCACATCTTCACAATTCGATAATCTTTCCGATGCTGAAAGATAAATCGATAGATTACTTCTGGCTTTTCATGAAGATGTGCGCCGCCTTTTTTATGATTTCGTTTTCCTCCTTCAATTCATTTATTTGATCCAGTAGTTCCTTCTCACGTTTTTTATATTCCCCAGGAGTAATGTAACTCTCCCCAACTTTTGTTTTCTTTCGATAAATGCTAACCCAACGTGATATGTTCTTTGGCGACAGGTCCATTTCTTTACTGATATCCGATGCTTTGTTTCCCTCTTCTACTACTAGTTTGGCAATGTATTCTTTGAATTCAGGGTCATATCTTTTACTCATCGTAACACGCTCCAGTCCAGATACTTGTTTTTACAAGTCTCTCCAAACCGTGTCTACTTTATAGTCTAGACCCA
>NZ_JBHVHV010000044.1:0-1571 GCF_042800035.1 Sutcliffiella sp. NPDC057660 | reverse complement strand
TTGTTTAGGAAATTATAAACCCCTTTAAATTGTGGATAACTGTTCTTATAATGTTCTTATATAACTCTCAGGGTGAAAAGTATGAAAAAGAAAAATAGTGGTGTTATCAAACAAATATTAAAAGATCATTTTGACGGATATTGGACCATGTATGGGCATAACTATCCAGAGTCTTATCGGGATGATATAAAGGAAACGGTACTTAAGGCAATACGTTGTGGCACAACTGATTTAGGCTTTGCAAAGTATGAATGCTTAGGTTGCGTTGGTCACGCTAAACCTAAATTTGTTTGTTTTACATGTAAGAGTCGTTTCTGTCATAAGTGTGGGAAGAAGTACACAGACGACTGGTCAGAGAAACAACAGGAAATGATTTTCAATGTCCCGCACCGACATATGGTATTCACTATTCCAAAAGAAATTAGAAAGATTTTCTTTGAAGACCGCAAAAAGCTGAATGAATTAAGTAAAGAAGTTGCCGAGGTATTTCAATTCTACTTTAAGAGGAAAAGTAAAAAGAGAGACCTTAGAGTAGGGGTAATCACTGTTATACATACTTTTGGGAGGGATATGAAATTCAATCCGCATGTCCATGCATTAGTAACGGAGGGAGCCCTAGATAATAAAAACGAGTGGATTCCAACAGAGTATATTCCTTATGAATACTTGAGAAGGTCATGGCAAAAAGTTGTCATGGATTTGATGAAAAAATGGTTTCCTAAAAATCAAAAAGTCCTAAACTTAATTTCAGAGTTGTACCAACGGTACCCAAAAGGCTTTTATGTCAACGGAGAGAAAAGAATGAGGGACGCAAAAGGTGCAGCTAAATATATTGGTCGTTACTTAGCTAGACCGGCCATAGCGGAATACCGAATTACAAATTACGATGGAAAACATGTGGAATTCTGGTACGAAGATCATCAGACTGGAAGAAGAATAGATGTAAGACTACCTGTATACAAATTCCTAATAAAATTATTACAACATATTCCTCCCAAGCATTTTCGAATGGTTGGTCGTTTTGGTTTGTATAGTAGAAAATCGTATTCAAAAGCTAACCAAGTTTTATCACTGTATGCATTCATGCGAACTAGGCAACTTTCTCTGTTACTAAAGACAAAGAAAAGAAAAAAGACATATCGCCAAAGAATGATTGAAGCCTTTGATAAGGATCCATTTAAGTGCCCTACTTGTAATCAAGAAATGGATTTGGTAGAAATTTATCATAGAGATTATGGCTTTCTATTTCATTACATGGATGATATGAACATTATTTATCCGAGAGGAATGATTCAGAGTGACAAAAAAGGAAAAGCTGGATGAAGAGTGTCTACCCTGGGCAATAGATATGGAAGAAGAGGATGAAACGATACTCTTTAAATGTATAGATTGTGGTGAAGAGGACGAAGTCCCAGACTTTATCGTTGATGAATATTCATATGATCTTAAAAAAGGAGAGGAAGTGGAAACTGCCTGTCCTGTTTGTGATGGAATCATGCGAAGAGCGAAGAATGTCCCAAGTGAATAAGCCTCACTTGGGACGTAAAAGAGTCGCGTTAGCGATTTTGTTC
>NZ_JBHVHV010000043.1:0-1665 GCF_042800035.1 Sutcliffiella sp. NPDC057660 | reverse complement strand
CAGGCGAAGCCGAGTTATCATGAACAAAACTAGCTCCTTACTCGTAACATCGTAGGTTAACTGGGTAAAGGTAAATATGAGAACCAAAAACCCAATCAGAGCTACATTACGGAAGGAGCTAGCTTACTATGAAGAATACCACAAAATTTATTGGTTTAGACGTATCTAAAGAAAAAATTGCGGTTGCCATCGCTGATGAAGGACGTGAAGCCCCGCGTTATTGGGGGTTAATCCCTCATACTGATGGAGACATAAGAAAATTAGTAAAAAAGCTAGGTAATCCTGATCAGTTGTTTTTCTGTTATGAAGCCGGTCCAACAGGTTACCCACTTTATCGTATGCTTGTTTCTATGGGTGTTCATTGTGATATCATCGCACCGTCTTTAATTCCGCAAAAGCCTGGCGAACGTGTAAAGACCGATCGTAGAGATTCCATCCGACTCGCTCAGCTATACAGAGCCGGAGAGCTAACACCAATTCACGTACCTACCAAAGAAGATGAGGCACTGCGTGATCTGGTCCGTTGCCGGGAAGATGCGAAAGAAGATGAACTTCGTGCCAAACACCGACTATCCAAATTTCTATTACGGCATCAGATACACCCTCCAGACGGGGTAAATAAGTGGACAAAAAAATACTTTAATTGGCTGGATACACTTAAATTTGATCATGCCGCCACACGTACCGTTTACCAAGAGTACTATCACCAACTCAAAGAGCTTGAACAACGAATTTATCGTCTTGAAGAAGAGATTCAGCAACAAGCGACAGATGGTGTTCATGCCCCAATGATTCAAGCGCTGCAGTCTCTTCGTGGTGTAGCGCTAATTACAGCGACAAGCATTGTGGCAGAAGTCGGGTCATTCCTTCGTTTTCGTACGCCTCGTCAACTGATGGCTTATACAGGACTAATCCCTAGTGAATACTCAAGTGGGGAGCGCAGGTATCAGGGCGAAATCACGAAAACTGGCAACCGGCATTTAAGACGCTTACTGGTCGAAGCCGGATGGAGTTACCGCTATCAGCCTGCCGTTAAAGGGAAACTGAAGCAAAGGCAACATGGATGTTCGCCTTCTATTCAAGCGATCTCATGGAAAGCGCAAAACCGACTTCATAAAAAGTACTACCGTCTCATTTCCAAAGGAAAAGAAAGTGGTAAAGCTGTCACTGCAGTCGCAAGAGAATTAGCTGGATTCATATGGGCAATAGCACAAGAAATTGAGCCGAGTAACCGTTAATTTGATGCATTAAACTGAGTGAAATTTTTATTGTCCCTCCAGCCATTGATGTAATAAAAACGGAGCTGAGCTTAGGGCTCGAAGGCAAAGATAAAAACCGGAAAGGAATATCCACGAGCCTCCTCTGTGCTAGTCTAGAATATTAGATGAACGCACGCGCCGAGTTAGTGGATCAGTCCTTTATACGGAAAGATAAAATGTGTGAACCCACGGATATCAGAGTGCTAACCGCAGTCGACATTTTTGCCTTCGTGCCGTGTGCTTACCTATCTGTTTTACGTTAAAACGGAAGGGAGAGAAAATGATTAACAGCATACAAATCAAGCATCTAATAAAAAGAAGCGTAAATGCTTCGTTTCTTAAAGGCGGATAAAAAATGGGTTTGGAGCAGTCTCCTTGACAGTTTTGTTCATATCAGGAGGCTCCC
>NZ_JBHVHV010000042.1:0-1728 GCF_042800035.1 Sutcliffiella sp. NPDC057660 | reverse complement strand
CAGCAAACTATGATATGAGAAGTTTTCGCCTGAATTATGAGGTGTGTCAAGTCGTGTACAGTGCTGATGTGGCAAGGGAACTCACAGAGCAGTTCGAGAGGGATCTTACTGATTCTGTACCAGTAAGAATTGAAGACTTGTTGCAACGATCCCTGACCGAGCGCATTGTTGAACAGGGTGCTCGCCTGCTTTCTCCATTATTATAGTTGATGTATCCTGTTTTTATTTTTCAATCTTAAATCTAGATTTAAAAAAATTCATTGTTTTTAAAATATTTCTGATTCATTTGAAAAAAGTTGAAAACCCGTGTTAGAAGAACTTTCAACATGGTTTTTTTTCTTATTTACGATGGAAATTCATTACTAAAAAAACGGTAATACTAAAGAGGCAGCCCAAAGAGTTTGAATCCAAAAATATCTGTTACCTTTTCATTATAGAGGTGATATCAATAGATAATATATTTGAAAATCTTAAGGAAATACGTTTATTAGAAGATAAGCTCTATCATTTAGAATTAAATGGTTGGCTAAAAAATGAGTTTTTAACTTGGGAATGGTGGATACTAGTCGTTTTTTTAGTTGTGCCTTGGGTTATATGGGCTAAACTTGTTAAACGAGACATTATTTTAGAAATTTTGTTATTTGGCACCATAATTATCTTGACAACAACCTTATTAGATGTAGTTGGTGCACAATACAGTTTTTGGGATTACCCCATTGCATTCCTACCTATTATTCCTCGGGCCTTTCCTTTTGATTTTTCAATGGTACCTGTAGCTTACATGTTGTTATATCAATATTTTAGAACATGGAAATCTTTTATTTTAGCCCAGATCATTATGGCACTAACATATGCCTATATAGGTGAACCCTTTTGCGAGTGGGTCAAACTTGTTAATTATTTAGAGTGGAGATACAGATATTCATTCATATATTACATCATTGTTGGAATTGTAACTCGAGCTTTAATACTAAAACTAGCCTCTTTATCTAAACCTCAAGATCTTACAACTAAGTAAAATTTAAATTGGAGGAAAAAACTTTGGAAGAAGTTAATATTGGTTTACTGACGATCAAAGTCATCGTTGGTTTTGCCACTTTATTTTTTATCATTATCATAACAGGCAGAACATCCATCTATCAGTTAACCCCGTTTCACTTAGTTTTTGTGTTAGTACTTGGAGATTTTTTGGGAAATACCATTTATGAAGATAAGGTAGGGATTTTTCATTTTTTATATGCCATCGGATTGTGGACGTTTCTTATGTTGGGAATAGAGTTTATGACTCTAAAAAATAAATCGACACGTTCTCTCTTATTAGGCAATCCTAACATCATCATTCGAGATGGTGTTATGGACAGAAAGTTACTTACAAAGAACAAATTGGATGTAAATCAAGTATTGAGTATACTCCGTCAAAATAATGTCTTTTCAGTTCGCGAAGTCAAATACGGTATATTGGAAGCTAATGGGCAAATAAGTTTATTATTAAAATCCAAGTATCAAAAACCAGACAAGCAAGATCTCAATCTTCCAGAAAGTCCAGTAGACCTCCCAACATCGTTAATTATAGATGGGGAAATTTTATGGGATAATTTACATGAACTCGGATTTGATCAACAGTGGTTAGATAACCAATTAACTACCAATGGATATGATAATGTTAAACGTATACTCTACGCAGATTGGCGAGAGAGTGAAGGCATACATATAAGCCCTAAATAAAAT
>NZ_JBHVHV010000041.1:0-1774 GCF_042800035.1 Sutcliffiella sp. NPDC057660 | reverse complement strand
GAGGAGCATTCCTGTTTTCTATCTTTTGAGGTACTTGAAAAATAAATAGCCCTCCTATATGATGCATGAGTATCAACGACCAAATCGAAACTCATTACCACATAGGAGGACTAACATGAATCGTAATATGAATCACAAAATTAATCAAGTGTCAGAAAACACATTAGTCATTGGAATTGATATCGCAAAGAATAAACATTATGCATGTGCTATTGATGATCGAGGGCGTGTGCTTCATAAATCCTTTGCTTTTATGAATACACGTCAGGCTTTTGATTACCTATATAGCACAATCGTTTCTTTACAAGAGAAGTATCAAAAATCAGAAGTAATCATTGGTTTTGAACCTACAGGTCACTACTGGATGAATCTAGCCTCTTATTTAGTGAATCTAGGCATTCGGTTTGTCATGGTTAACCCATTACATGTAAACAGAACGAAAGAGCTAGATGACAATCTACAGACCAAGAATGATAAAAAAGATGCGCGTGTCATTGCTCAATTGGTCCGTGACGGGAGATTCAGCTATCCTCGAATCATAGAAGGTATCGAGGCAGAACTACGAAATGGAGCGACTCTAAGGTCCAAGATACAAGAAGACCTTTCAGCGCTGAAAAACCGCATCATTCGTTGGATTGATCGCTTTTTCCCAGAGTTCCATTTCGTCTTCAAGAAGCTAGGGAAGACAGCCTGTGCAGTATTAGAAAAGTCACCATTACCAACGGATATTCAAGGAAAGGACATTCAACAATTGATAGAGTTATATCGTTCTGTCGATTACCTTAAATGTGTACCGGGAGATAAGGTGAAAAAGTTATCCAATATAGCCGAAGGTTCCGTAGGGTTAACAGAGGGTTTACAGATGGCACGTTATGAGATTGCCACATTAATGTCTCAGTTTAATCTACTCTCTCAACAACTTGAAGATCTTTCCCAAAAATTATGTGAACTAGCATCCCAGCTAACGGAATATGAGTACATCCTATCTGTACCTGGGATTGGGGCAGATACAGTAGTAGAACTATTGTCAGAAATCGGTTCTTTCACGCATTACGAACACCCACGCCAACTTATTAAACTAGCGGGACTCACATTACGTGAAAACTCATCTGGCCAACATAAAGGACAAAAAAAGATTTCTAAACGGGGAAGGAAAAAGCTGAGAGCTATTCTTTTTCGGGTGATCCTTCCCCTTATACAACATAATTCAGCATTTAAATCACTGTATGAATACTACACCACTAGGAGGATTAATCCTCTAAGAAAAAAAGAAGCAATGGTTGTACTATGTGGAAAGTTACTCAAGATACTGCACGCATTAGGTAAGAAGAAAATGTATTTTAATCCTAACAGTATGATGAACGATCTCTCTTGTCTCCAAGAGGCAGCTTAAGCTAATTAATTCTAGTTTTTCTCGACATTAGGATGACACGGAGAAGCCGGCAACAAACGAGCCATAAGACCAATGAGTCCCCCGAGGAGCACAGCCAGCCTCTGCCTTATGAAAAGACCGAACGAAGGAATGTACGCGCTTGACGCCAAGAGACATGGGAGGGTACGTCATCATAAGTTTCGCAGGGATCCATCGTGCATCACATAAGAATGGTTGTCAATCTGTACCAATTGACTTTAGCGAAGCGTATCCTTGCATTCCCATAGTTATGAAAATCTGTATGATTGCCCCATACAAAAGGTTAATCATATTCTTTTAAAAATATTTTTAAAAAGGAAAAACTCTTAAAAACGTTGATATAGCTACATTTATAGAGGGAGG
>NZ_JBHVHV010000040.1:0-1966 GCF_042800035.1 Sutcliffiella sp. NPDC057660 | reverse complement strand
ATCGGGCGCGCGCGACAAGTTCTGTTATAAACGCTTTCGAGCGTGAAAATACAGGAGGTTTACTAGATTAACTTCAACTTTACAACGGAGGATGGGAATGATGAAACCATGTATTCTGAAACCATCCCGTCAATACTCCTGCATGCGTTATGGATGACAGACCATAGGGTGTGAAGCACAGGTAGATTCGGCAGAACGAAGGCTGAAGCCATTCTAATAGAAAAGGTATGCCAACGGATATGCCGCACGGCTGAAAAACTAGATAAGGTGAGAATCGTTCTTTGAGATAGGAACTGACGAACTTCCGAAGGTAAGGGTCTAAAGATTGAACATAAGGAAACTTATGTCCCATCTTACGATGGGGTGAGTGGTGTGGAGTAAAATTGCGCCCTCTGAAATACGCTATACCGAACAATGGCGGTATCAAGCTCACAGGCTTAAAGGAAGCACCTAACTCTAGAATAGATAGCTACGTTGTAAGGTACTTGGAAAGCAAGGAACGTTGATACAAGGGCTGTCACCTAAAACGGTTGCTATAAGTTTTTTATGAAAAGCATTCATCCTTGTGAGGGTAGGGGTACGACTAATGAAGCTTCTGTAATGGGAGTGGAGGAACAGCCCCAAGTCTACTGATTGAAAAGATTATTTTCCTAACGTGAATGGCACCGATCAGGTAAGAATGTGGGAACATCACTTCATTAGGAGGGATGCCACAGTGCCAACGCTACGATATTGGGACTATTACAATATGACCGAGACGTACACAGATTTGTATGAAAAAGCTAAGGATGGAAAATCATTTTCCTTCCTATATAATATCGTCACTTCACGAGAAAATATATTGCTTGCTTTTCGTACGATTAAATCAAATAGAGGTTCTATGACACCAGGTACCGATGGAAAAACCATCGCAGATTTAAAAGAAATTACGGAAAATGAACTCGTCACTGAAGTGAAGATGAAACTACAAAACTACCAACCCAAGAAAGTCAGAAGAGAATGGATTGAAAAGGATAATGGGAAATGGAGACCACTTGGTATTCCGTGTATTCTTGATAGAATTATTCAACAAAGCTTCAAACAGGTTCTCGAACCTATTGCGGAAGCAAAGTTCTATAAACATAGTTACGGCTTTAGACCCCTTCGGTCTGCTCATCATGCGATGGCAAGAATACAATATTTGATTAATCAAGCACAACTGCACTTTGTAGTAGATATTGATATTAAAAGTTTCTTTGACAATGTCAACCATACAAGATTAATTAAACAACTATGGAACCTAGGTATTGAGGATAGAAAAGTTCTTGCCTGCATATCCAAAATGATTAAAGCAGAGATAGATGGAGAAGGAGTTCCTAAGAAAGGGACACCGCAAGGTGGAATACTATCACCTCTCCTATCTAATATCGTGCTGAATGACTTGGACCAATGGGTCGCCGGTCAATGGGAGTTCTTTCCGCTCACGAAACCATATCAATCAAAAGTTGGGGAACGTTATGCAAAGAAACGTTCCAATTTAAAGGAAGGGTACCTCGTCCGCTACGCGGACGACTTCAAGGTACTATGTCGAGATGGAAAAGCTGCCCTCCGATGGTACCATGCAATACGCCGTTACTTAAAAGAAAGACTGTGTCTGGATATCTCTTCCGAGAAATCTCAGATTGTGAATCTGCGCAAAAGGGATTCTGAATTTCTAGGGTTTACTATTCGTGCGAACAAAAAGGGAAAGAAAAGGGTAGCGCATACTAGCATTATCCATAAGAAAAGAAGGAAAATTAAACAAGAGGCAAAAAAGCTTATCCGTAAGATAAAGGCTTCGCCCACTTCCCAAAACGTTCAACGGTATAATAGTTTTGTTTTAGGCATCCATCATTACTTCAAGCGAGCGACTCATGTAAACCTAGTGTTCACACGTCTTGCATATGATTTAAAGTCATTCCTGTACAACCGACTGCGTCCGATTGGG
>NZ_JBHVHV010000039.1:0-2057 GCF_042800035.1 Sutcliffiella sp. NPDC057660 | reverse complement strand
CTTTTGTGCGCTTGGCAGCGCATCGGACTAGAGGGTGAAAGTCCTGAACACACCGTAGTGGCGGAAGTGTATAGCTGACAGGTAGTGCATGGTCGTGAGAACATGTGCGGAGGACCTGGAGGCAAAACCTGGAATAGGCGACAAAACCGAGTTGGCTGGCAGAATCGGATAACCCTGCAAAAGACGGGAGTGTCCAGTACCACAAGAGGATTCTGTTAGTTAGGAGGACTAGCTTCAGGTGAAAGCCCGATGACGTGACCCAAGGAGGTCTCATCATCTCCGAATCTAGGTAAACCTTATTCAAGCTTGCGATGGGCGAGATAAGACTATGGATGGTGAGAAGTCAGAGCACGGGATAGTAATGAATAAGCTCATTGGAAAAGTCGAAAAGATGAGTGACTCGGTACCCTGTTATCGAGAAGAGCTCTGACCCAAAAGGCAGAAACTCTTGTGAAGCCTGTTGCCCATGAAAGAAAAGCTAGAGTTATCTAGGAACACTTTATGTGCCAGACAGAAGCCGATGAGGAACAAAGTCCTAAGATTCGGGGTTGAACAAAAGGGTAAACCGTCTGGAGCGTAGTACTTGAAAGAACTAAAGGGATTGTCGAAGTTGGACTAAGCACTCTTTAGACTGAGAGGAAGAAACACGAACATGAAGGAAAGAATAGACAAACATAGTTTTCGTGAAGGAGTAAAGAAGTCACCAAAGAGAAAATGGTATAGCCTTATGGATAAAGTATGGTCTATGCCTAATATGGAGGAAGCCCTAAAAGAGGTCAAAAGAAACCGTGGAGCAGCGGGGGTTGATGGAGTAACCATCAAGGATTTCGAGTATGGATTGAAGGATAATGTACAAATCCTTCAACGAGAATTACGAGACAAGAGATATAAACCAAGACCGGTGAAACGTGTATACATTCCCAAGGCAGACGGTACCGATAGACCTTTAGGAATCCCAACTGTAAGAGACCGAGTAGTGCAGGCAGCTGTACGCAGAATAATCGAACCAATTTTTGAAGCCGAATTTTTAGAATGTAGCTTTGGGTTCAGACCAAATCGAAGTGCTCATATGGCTTTGGAGAAAATCCGTAAGGATTTATCCGATGGCTATGTTTATGTCATTGATGCAGACTTAAAATCATATTTCGATACCATTCCGCAGGATAAACTTCTATCCCTGGTTCGTAAAGAGATAATTGATGGTAGTCTTATTCAACTGCTTCAAAGTTTTCTTCAAGCAGGAGTAATGGAAGGTGGAACGTTTCATTTAAATGAAAAGGGCACGCCACAAGGTGGTGTCATCAGTCCACTCCTAGCTAACATATATCTACATCCCCTAGACGAGTTAATGACGAAACGGGGTCACCGCATTACGAGGTATGCGGATGACTTCGTCATCTGTTGTAAATCAAAGAAGGGGGCTGAGCGTGTTCTGAAATCAGTCATTTATTTCTTAGAGGAAAATCTGGAATTAAAGGTCCATCCTGAGAAGACGAGAATTGTAAACAATTTAGAGCAACCTTTTGTTTTCTTAGGGTATGAATTTAGTCGAGCTTATTGGACTAAACCATCTGAAAAGTCCTTAGAGAAATTTAAGAGCACGGTAAAAGAGATAACGAAGCGTAATCAAACAGTAAACATAGAACGGTTGGTCAAAGACAAACTTAACCCCTACCTACGTGGGTGGGGCAACTATTTTGGACATGGTCACTCAAAAAAGCTTTTTGAGAAATTTGATGGATGGATTCGAAGAAGGTTGAGAGCAATTCAACTAAGAAGTTGGCGAAATATACGGAAACTCCATAGGGAGTTACGTAAAAGAAAATGGAAGGGAGAGCTTCCGAAACTGCGTATGTATGCGTGGAGAAGTTCTCGAACTAAACCAATAAACACAGCACTTCCTAATGAATGGTTTAAGGAAATAGGTCTTGTATCTTTAGTGGATATTTACAATGAACATCATCCCCAGAGGGGATAACATGGAGGAGCCGTATGCGATGACCCGCACGTACGGATCTGTGAGAGGCGCATGAATAAATTCATGCGCCTACTCTATT
>NZ_JBHVHV010000038.1:0-2127 GCF_042800035.1 Sutcliffiella sp. NPDC057660 | reverse complement strand
ACGTCACGAACTATTTTACTAAAGTAGTAGGTTGATTGAGCAAAAGTGTAAAATCCTATCGAGCAAAAAGTGTCAACTTTATTCTAGCGTTTACAGGAGGCTATCTAACGACCAAAGGGGAGAATTAATTCTTCCTTTTTTTCCTTTTTGCAATATATATTACTATCTCAGAAGGAGAATTAAAATGACCAAGTTTTTTTTAGAAGTTATTCAATTAAGTGAAAAGAGGATGAATTTATTAAAACTAACGGTATTTCCAGCATCCCTAATCTACTTTTCATATTTTTTTATGCCAGCTTATATAATAAACATTTCTAATGTTATACCAGATATAAAAGTAATCGACAGCCTTTATATCGTATTGTATAACTTTTTAAGATTAATAAACTTAGTTAACTGGGTCGGCCTAATTTTCCTTATTGGTATTTCTATTACTCATTATATAATTCAGAAAAAATTTTCCAGTAATCCTTCTTCATTTTCATTTGATGATATATTATTTCTTAGGCAAAAATCAATCACAAGGATTTTTCATAATCTATTGGAAAGTTCTGCATGGTTCATGATTTCTATTGCTATTATAATTTTATTCAAAGGTCCTACAGAAATAAATATAGAAAAGAAAATAGTGGAAAACCTATTTTTAATATTGCCTACCGCGTTGTATTTATACGTATCGTTGGCAGACTGGTGCATAGTGAGAAAATTTGGTCAAAATGATTACGAAAATAATTATTAATAGATTAAAATTGACGAGCGACACAAAAGTACTTATTTAGAAATAGTTGGTATTACTGAGTTTTATAGTAGCCACTATGGACTTTTGTGTCATTTAAAAATACTAACAATCTTGTAGATTGACACAAAAGTATTAACAACGTTAAGAGAGCTGCAATTTTTTCTGGAGAAATGATGAAGGCCATGAAGGTTTACGAAGATTGAGAAATCAAATCCACACCGAGCGATTTTTTTTCTGATGGAGAAAGTAAATACCCTTTAACATTAAAAACAAGCCGTATTCCCTTTGATATGGTTTATCCTTAAAGAACGCATGTAGGCATTTTATTTTATCTTCTGCTAATTTCCAATCTTTCCGACCAATAGCATAATTAACCTGGAAAAATCCATAGAAGCCAGGTACATCAAGAGAAATAGTCTTTTCAGTTGCTTCCAAAATTTCAAAAGCATGACGAAAATTTTTTTCTCTTAAACAAAGAAGAATTTTGAAAAAATCAATCTCTTCCTTGCCCTCATTTTCAAAAAGTTGTTTGTCTTCAAATATACGATAATAGTAATTTATTGCGTGGATGTCTTCTTCCACTGTCGAGTATAGGAAAAGCAACGGCAATGCTTTTTCCTTAAAAGGTAATGGAGAATGTAAAAATGCTATAAAATCACCACGTAATAACTTCATTAGTAGTAGCAACTTTTCATCTATTTCTATTCCAAAGGTATGCTTACTTAGTAACTCCTCAATGGCTTCTCCATGTCCGAAAAGATGATATTTACTAATAAGATTTATGGTAAGTTGTTGAAACTCCTGGTCCTCTACAAACGGAAACGACATGAACTCTTTTTGTTGAGACACTGTTAATTTATACCCAAAGCCTTTAACCGTCTCCAGTTTCAAAGCATGCTTCCACTTCTTTAGCTTTTTACGAAGGCGATAAACATGATCGTCAACGGTCCGGTCGGATGGAACCTGTAATGGCTAAACTGCATCCAAGAGCTGATGTCGCGATAAAGCCTTGTTACTATTTTGATAAAGGTAATCAAGGAGTAAAAATTCTTTTCGTAAAAGCTTTAACTCTTCTCCGTCAATCATAACGGAATAGTCACTAATATTGAAAACGACCGACATATGCACACCACATTTCTATCATTATTCCTGTAAACATATAGTATCATGTAGCATGAAAATGATGGTTGATAATTTTTTAAATTCCTGTAAAAACTGGTAAGTAAATACTCCTCTTAAAGTATAGTGGAGGAGCAGAAATTATTCCGTATTCCGGAATCGGGCGCGATCTAGGAAACAAGGATCAGCGCTCTTTTTATTTTGGCAAGGATGAAGAATAACATATTGTAGGAATATTTAAATTATGAAATAATTGGTATTAAGTTATC
>NZ_JBHVHV010000037.1:0-2485 GCF_042800035.1 Sutcliffiella sp. NPDC057660 | reverse complement strand
TGTAGACGTCAAGTTGAATTTTACACTTTTTGCTCGTTTCCTTTTTACACTTCTGCTGAAAAAATGCTCTTCCGATTTTTCATCCGATGACTTTCCTCTTCTTCGCCACCATGGATGACCTCCACACGATGAAGTAAACGATCTAAAATAGCTGTGGTGATTCCTTGGTCTCCTATTAAATTGCCCCATTCATCTGGACTTTTATTTGATGTCAGGATAATCGAACTTCGTTCGTACAAATGATTAATCAAATGAAAAAATAGGTTCGCTTCTCTCTGATCCATGGCCATATACATTAAATCATCGATGATTACTAGGTCGGCATTTCTGATTCTTTTTAGTTGAACTTTAGATTTGTTCAAGTATTCTTCTGATTTTAGAAGCTGCACAAGTTCACCCATTGTGGCGAAATAAACATTGAACCCTCTGTAAACAGCCTCGAGTCCAAGTCCAATTGCGATATAGGTTTTTCCAATGCCAGGGGGACCGAGAAGGATCAAATTGTATTGTTGCTCCAGCCAGCTTAATTCACGGAGTTGGGAGAGCTGTCGAGCCGTCAGAACGTTTTGTCCTTTCAGCTCAAACTCATCTAGTGACTTCACGAAAGGGAAGCGTGCCCATTTCATTCTTTTCTCAAGGCTTTTCGCTTCACGTTTGGCTAATTCATAGCGGGTGATAGACTCTAAAAATTCCAAGTAGGTCCATGATGCTTTTTCAGCTTCGCGAAGAAGCAGTGGGAGCTCCTCCGCAGTCTCTGCTAAGCGTAGCTGACGGAATTGATCTTGTAGTTCATGTACAGTCTTGTTCATCATGCTCTACCTCCTAAAATGCTGGTATACGCATTAAGAGAACGCGTAGAGGCTTTGATATGAGAGTGTTTTAGCGAACTCGTGTAAAAGGATTGCACTTCTTCAGCCGGTTCATCTTGTAATGTATTAAGATGATGAGCGATATCACGAAAATCATTCGCGTTGTAAAGCTTCTCTATCATGCACTTCCTCAAAACAGAATCAACTAACGCTGGATACTGTTGGATTACTTTATAGATAATCGCAAACTGGTCTCGATGATACCTTGGGTATCTTTGACTAATCTCATCCAAGTATGCAGCTGCTTGAAGCTGATCTTCAAAGAGAGACATGAGGCGTTGCTTAAGCTCCTTAATGCCTTTGGAGCGATCTCGGGTATGGTGACGGTTTTGAATAAGTTTTCCCTTTTCCGAGCTGATCACATGCTCGGCAATCACTTCAGCATTTGCTTCTCTACGTATGACAAGGGTCTTATGATCTTCTTCCTTCACTTCAATCCAAACAAGGTTCTCACTCATAGTTTGATAAGTCCCGAGTGGAACGGAATAACGGTTTGACTTGTACCGAATCGTGTTGTCCTTGCTTACACTTCTTGTTATACTTTGATTATTGGTGCTTTCATATGAAAGTAACGAAGAGACTGGCTGTAAGTGTTGCTTTTCGAGGAGAAACACTTCTGCTGGTCTTTTTTTCGTTGTCTGGTGAACCTGATGGTTTCCAGTCCGCTCGAGCCATTGTCGTGCTCGTTCATTCCAATCTTCTATGTCACTAAACACACGGCTGTCTGCGAAATTACCTTTAATGTATTTCACAACATTTTCAATCATACCTTTAGATTCCGGATCAGCTCTTCTGCACAGGTGAACTTTGAATTTACGCTCGTTTACATAGCTTTGAAATTCAGCTGTTAAAAGCAGTTGTCCTGCATTTTCACTCACTGAGATTAAGTGATCCTGATCATAGACAATTTCTTCTGTTCGCCCTCCATAGAACTGAAACGCATTTTCGTGACAACGAATCGCATCTCTTGTGGTAAATGGGCGCGCTTGCCATTCCATATATTTATGTCGGGAATTAGCGAGCACAAAGGCAATAAAGTACAGTTTGGTTTCTTTGTTGTTTACTGTTTTCTGTTTTGTTTCTCCCCAATCTACCTGGAGTTGTTTACCCATGGGCTGTTCAGGAACTGCTTCGTAATGACGGACAATCACCTTTTTCTCAATCTGATAGACTTCTCGAATACCCCTCACATATGTTCTTACAGTACTTCCACCGACCACTAGGTCGGGGTATCTCTCTAAAAGCCAATCATGGATCTGAGCACTACTTAGGTGGGGGTACTCTTCTAGCCAGGCAAGTATCCAGTCCTTATAGTGATCTAGTTTTTTCTTTTTTCCCAAAGGCTGTTCAGTATAGGCTGTAGCTTCATCGAATGTCATTTCTAAATATTTATAGACAGTTGGCCTTGAGACCTTAAGCTCTTTAGCAATTTGTGCTACTTTAAACTTTCTTTTATGTAATTCATGAATCTTGATATATAACACTAACTTCTCCTCCAAAATCCTAACCTCCAGTAAAATAACGTCACGAACTATTTTACTAAAGTAGTAGGTTGATTGAGCAAAAGTGTAAAATCCTATCGAGCAAAAAGTGTCAACTTTATTCTAGCGTTTACA
>NZ_JBHVHV010000036.1:0-3279 GCF_042800035.1 Sutcliffiella sp. NPDC057660 | reverse complement strand
TGTTTTTGACATCCTTAAATTACCGAAAGCTGACGGTATTGCCTGTCCAGAATTAGTCGATTATAATGTCCGTATATAATTCGAAAGATTTCGACATTTATAATTCTGGAGAAAGGAAAAGACGCCTCCCATTATGTATAACTGCGCCAACAGTTATACGGGAGACGTCCCACAAAAAAAGTATATGATTATTGTATCAGATTATCAGCTGATTGAAAACATTCTTACTGGAGTTTTTAGTTAGGGGTGCGGGGAGGATCCCTTCTCCTTGTTGTGGTAAAAACATGTTGGTGATAGGAACGAAGAATCGAAAAGCCAAGGATCATTTGGGACTGTGTAAGACATATAATATCCGGAGGTTACAGTGCACGAATTGCGGTATCATCCACCATGAACTGCCGGATATATTAGTTCCTTATAAACGCTATGAGGCTGAATGTATAGAAAAGGTTCTTACGAACCCTTCCAATCACATTGTTCCGGCCGATGATTCCACCCTTTCAAGATGGCATGGGTGGTTTCAAGAATTGGTGGATTATTGGATAGGCTGCTTAATTTCCATCATGATTAGGACTAAACAGGAAAACATCCCCCTGGATTATACGTCCAATGGTTCAGGGACTGCACTTCAAAAAATAGGACGCCTGGCAGGAGATGCCAATGGATGGCTGACAAGAGTTGTCCGGCCAATCGTAAATATTAATTTTTGGATACATACCCGTTCTGCATTCATTGTCCAATAACTCCTGATTTACACTCATGATAGACACAGAGAGGAGAGTGTATCATGAGAGATAATAAGAAAACAGAAGAATTGGCAGTGCAGCGATTCCAGCTGATATCCCCTTTATTGGCAGAGGGGCTTGATGCAGGAAAGGTTAAGGAATTAAGAGACCAGATAGCGAAGGCCAACGGTCTTTCAGAAAGAACCATCAGAAGATATCTGGCTCAATTTCGGGCAAATGGGTTCGGAGGATTGAAGCCACAAGGGAGAAAAACTATTAAAAGTTCAGAAGCCATTCCTCATCATCTATTGGAACAGGCAATTCTTCTTCGTAAGGAAGTGCCAAGTCGAAGTGTAGCTCAAATAATACAGATTCTTGAATGGGAAGGGTTAGCTGAACCAGGACAAATCAAGAGATCAACACTTCAAGAAAAGCTTACGGAAAAAGGGTACAGTACACGACATATGAAACTTTATTCCCAGACAGGAATAGCTGCCAGAAGGTTTCAAAAACGGCATCGCAACCAGCTCTGGCAATCAGATATCAAATATGGTCCATACTTGCCGGTTGGCCAAAATGGAATGAAAAAACAAGTATACCTTGTTGCTTTTATCGACGACGCTACTAGGTTTGTGCTTCATGCAGCTTTCTATCCTTCATTGGATTCTAGAATTATTGAAGATGCCTTTCGGCAGGCAATTCAAAAGTATGGCGTTCCTGAGGCCGTTTATTTCGATAATGGAAAACAATATCGAACCAAATGGATGTCACGAACTTGCTCAAAAATAGGTACGCGCCTTACTTACACAAGACCTTACTCTGCAGAATCAAAGGGTAAAATTGAAAGGTTCAATAGAGTTATAGATTCATTTATCAGTGAAGCTGTCATTGAAAAACCCAATACTTTAGATCGCATGAATGACCTCTTTCAAGTCTGGCTCACAGAGTGTTATCAGAATAAACCCCATTCTGCACTGGGGGAGAAAATCAGTCCTGAAACGGCATTTCGCTCAGATAAAAAGGCTATTCGATTCATCGATCCTGATAGGTTAAGCAATGCATTCCTTCATTGTGAAACAAGGAAAGTGGATAAATCCGGATGCATCAGTTTCTTGGATCAAAAATACGAGGTAGGCCTTACATTTATTGGACGAAAGGTTGATATTGTATATGACCCAATGAACACCGAGGAGCTTACCATTGAGTTTGAGGATTATACTCCTTGGAAAGCCAAGAAACTAGTCATCGGGGAACGAGCTGGAAAACGCCCAGCGTTACCTGAGCACCTGCAGGTGCAGAGTGCTGAATCTTCAAGACTATTAAAGGCAGCTGAACGAAAGAACCAGGAACGCCAGATCGAACAAAAACCTGCCGTAACCTTCCGTGGTGTGTGGAAGGAGGATGATTCTCGTGTTTGAAGTATTCTATGAGATGAAAAATACTCCTTTCACGCGAGATCTGCCAACGGAACAACTCTATGATTCTTCCATGATGCAAGAAATCCTAGGGAGGCTTAAATACGCAGCTGAAAGACAGCTTTTTGCCGTATTGAGTGGGGATAGCGGAACAGGAAAAACAACGACAATCCGTAAGTTTGTGGACAAATTGGATAAAGGGAAATTCCACGTCCTTTATCTCTCTGACTCTAAGTTAACCCCTCGCCATTTTTATAAAGGGCTATTGGAACAATTGGGATCTGAAGCGAAGTTTTATCGTGGGGATGCGAAACGACAACTTCACCGTGAAATTGAATTGATGAAAGGAATACGAGGCCTTCAGCCTGTAGTGGTAGTAGATGAAGCCCATCTATTGGACCGTGAAATGCTTGAGGAAGTTCGTTTTCTACTGAACTTTAGAATGGATTCGCAAAGCCCGATGGCGCTTATCCTTGTCGGGCAAAGTGAATTGTGGGACCGACTACGCTTACAGTCATACGCAGCGATACGCCAAAGAATCGATATCCAATTCCAGTTAGGGCACCTGGATCGTGCTCAGATTGAGGAATATGTTTCTAGACATTTACGCTATGCCGGCAACGATCAACCAATCTTTTCTGATGGGGCACTTGACGAAATCCATCGGTTTTCCGGTGGTGCCGCAAGGCTCATAAACAAACTCTGTACACATAGTCTTCTTTACGGCTCGCAAAATGGTCGAAGAATCATAGACGATCATATGATTAAGCAAGTCATCCAGGGGGAACTTTCATGAAAACTCGCTGGAGAGAGATGAAATACAATGAAGAGTTGGATTGTTGGGTAGTGTTTTGGGGAGATAATACAGGTTATAAGATACGTTGTGGTGAGTGGTTTGATCTTCATCTAGGAAACGGTCGAACTCTTTCTTGTCGACTGGAACTGGGCAGAGACTGGTATATTCTTACCGGCCGAAATGACGTAAGGTTTTATCTTAAGAAAAATGAGACATATCAAGTTGATTTGTAAAATCGTTGGGGAAGCAAAGGTCTGCTTCCCCTTCAATATGGACACTGAACCCGTCAGTTTCAGGACTAATAGCCACGTCAAATTTTGGACATTGTAAAACGTCATTAACA
>NZ_JBHVHV010000035.1:0-7046 GCF_042800035.1 Sutcliffiella sp. NPDC057660 | reverse complement strand
GACCATGCACTACCTGTCAGCTATACACTTCCGCCACTACGGTGTGTTCAGGACTTTCACCCTCTAGTCCGATGCGCTGCCAAGCGCACAAAAGCCCACCATGCGACAATTGCAAAGCGGGCCTTCCCATCTGTCCATTAAAATGTTTCGTATGCCACCACTTCATCCAGCGGCAAGCGCAATGTTCCGTGTGCTTCTGTAGCAGCTTTACCAACTGAGATCAGCATCACGGGAATGTAGCGTTCTGGAACGTTGAACTCCTTTTTGAATGCGGCACGATCAAATCCGCCCATAGGAACACTATCATAACCAAGGTCTTTTGCAGCAAGCATCAGTTGCATCGCAGCAAGCGAGCTGTTCATCACGGCTTCGTCACGTGCGAATTGATCGTTCGTGTAGGCACCATGAATCTGGCCAGTCAGCATTTCTTTTACTTCTGGTGTCATGTAACCTTTGTTCACGACTTCCCCGTATACTTTTTCCGCATTATGGTTCGCTTCCAAGTCGCCAAGAATGGCAATGGTTACAGAGCTGTCGACCACTTGTTGCTGGTTATATGCGATTGGCAAAAGCTTTTGTTTTTGAGTGTCAGATTGAACCACAAGGAACTTCCAATGCTGCAGGTTCCAGGATGATGGTGCCGTGATCGCTGCTTCCAGGATCGTGTTCAGATCTGCCTGTGGCATTTCAAATTGGGTATATTTACGAACAGAATGACGTTCTTTCATTACAGAAATTGCTGAATTTTTGCTTGTAGTTTCCATGAAGAAATCTCTCCTTCTTCTTGTTGAATTAATATTTACTTTTCTTTTCTATCATATACATATCTCGATGTCAAAATATTTGCTTTCAAGATAATTGGGGTATTTATGTACAGGATGAATTTATTAGCGTAAAAGTAAAAATTTTCCCAAGAAAGCTACTTCACTAATTGTTGAAAGGTAAATCTTTTTTCCTATTTTAAAGTTTGCTCCCCATGCCCTTTTTCTCATTTTCCAAAAAATACTTCTGAAATGATACCGCTTTCCGATAGGATAGATTGGGAGAAGATCTCCTATTTCTTAGAAGAAATGGAGTGGTGGAATGAAAAGGTTGGTGTTGATTATGCTTATTGCACTTCTTGTAGTACCAGTATCTGTCCAGGGCGGGACGATTGGCGGTAAGGATAATCCAGGTGGCATTCCAGGTCAATGGTATGTTGGGGATACTCCAAGCTATGTCGATCCGAACAAGCCTGTCATCGTCTTTGTTCATGGAATCAACAGTTCTTCGAAAACATGGTGGGAAAACAATAATATGTATCAGACCGCATTGAATAACGGCTTTCAGACGGCTTTCATAGACGTTCATCCCGATAAAAACATGTGGGATAACGGCTCGATTGTAAGCGCCAGGATCCGCGATATCTATACCCATTTTGGAAATAAGAAAATTGTCATTGTTGCCCACAGCAAAGGCGGCATCGATTCCCAAAATGCCCTTGTCCATTACGGGGCATACCCTTATGTATCAAACCTCATCACCTTATCCAGTCCTCATTACGGTTCACAGCTTGCAGACCTTGCGTACAGCGGCTGGGCAAGCTGGCTTTCCAGTATTCTTGGCAGCAAAAACGATGCAACCTATTCGCTACAAACAGGCTATATGAACAGCTACAGACCCCAAATTGATAACCATACAAACCGTTCTCGCAATAAAATCTACACATTGGCTGGAACCAGCTGGGGAAGCTTCGGCTCTTCGCTCTATTGGGGCGGACTTTACTTAAGCTCCTACGGCTCCAATGACGGCGCAGTTACGGTTGCAAGTTCCCGTCTCCCATACAGCACAGAGGTTCGCGTAAGCAACTGGAATCACACCACCGTGCGCGAGGGAGGTACGTTCCAGTATTTCCGACCATACTTGACGACCACTCAGACATCCGGCCTTGCTGTACTTAGTGAGGTCAGTGCGACGGTCGAGCCTGTTGAGCAGGATCCGACCGACATCAGTGCCCTCCACCGCGGCGGTGAGTTCCGTTTGGAACGAAAAGAAACATTCTTTGTCGAGGAGAATGTACAGAAGATTGATCTCGATTGGTTAAGTGACAAGCAGACCAAGGACATCGAGGTTATCAGTCCTTCAGGTGTGGTATACCGTGACTTCAAGCACGCCGTTGATCAGGAGATTTTCAAAGGCGGGCATCATCATACCTTCCAGATCTCCAATCCGGAAGCAGGTGTTTGGACGGTAAAAGCGAAAAAGGATAAGGCAGCCTATTTAATGACCGTTGGCTTCCATACCGAACTGAACGAAGAAATTGTCCTTGAGGACTCAACTCTTGAATTAAAGAATAAAGGAAACAAAGTGAAGGACTTCAGCGTGGATGTAAAGATCAACAAGGATGGTAAAGCGAAACAGAACTTCGGCATGAAGGTTGCCAATAAGGGAAAAGTGGCGATGAACTTCAAGGAGGAAGGTGTTTATACGATTACGCTTGATGTAAAAGGTGTAACAAAAGACGGGAATGAGTTCGAGAGAACGATTGTGAAGTCTGTTTATGTAGATAAGTACGGGAATAAATATTAACCTATGAAGAAGCCGGGAACCATGCTGACAAGCAATCAGCATGGTTCCCGGCTTCACTATTATCACCGTTCAGCATTTCTTGTTAATTGAAGATAGTTGAAACTCGCATAAATAGTCATCAGACCTCCCGATACTATCAGTGCAGTCATCATCAGTTTCGCTCCGTCAGTAGGAGATCCTCCCACTAGCATCGCTCCACAAAAAAGCATCAACGCAATCCCTGCCGAATAAACCGAAAGTATTCTCTTTCCTTTCATCCTTCTTTTCCCCACTGCAAAAAGGATATAGACGAAGCTCACCAACATCAAAATGGGGAAAAGAGGCTTATACTTTAACGAATAGATGAAATAGTCTAGCTGCGAGATATTCTCCCGTTCCACTACCCCGTCATTCCACCATGAAGTAATTTTCGCGGTACTTTCCCATTCTGAAGGTCTTTCCACCAAATCACTGCCTTCATACCAAGATGCAAAAGTTGCGATGCCAAATAGCATAGCAGCCAAGCAGAATGCTACCATACTTCCTACTCTCATCTACTTCCCTCCTAAAATCGCTTTTCAAAGACAACCCGGTCCTGCCCAATCCCATCATAATTTTGATGAATGGATATTCCGTTCACCTCATAGTCACCTGGCTTTATGGAGAAACCGAGTTTGGTATGGAATTCGATTGATACGGTATTTACAGGAGATGTGACACACCCGACCATCTGACAGCCTTTCTCTTTTACAATCTGAAAAAAGTGTTCATATAATCTGCGTCCTACCTTTTCATTCCGAGCTTCAGGGTTTACCCCAACAAAATGGATGTACGCTTTTTCTGGATGACTTTGCGAAACAAACCCGATGACAAAACCCATCAACTGCCCATCCTTCTCCAACAGGAAGCTTGTATCTTGGAAGTGGTCGATGAACAGGCGGGGAAGCATGTCGACCATGTTGCGTCCGCCCCACCATTCATTAAGATTAGTGGAGATCCGAAGAAAATCATTGTTATGTATGCTTCTCAGTTTCATCTGAATACCTCCTGCTTTCCCTATTATTTTAACGTTTCATTGGCTGAAATGGTTTCAACTTTGCTACAATTTCTACCACTTTATTTAAATGTCTCGAATGTGATTAATGAAAAGTCCACAGAACAGGAGACTCCCTTATTTGCCGTTTTCTTGTTTCAATGGCTCTGGTAAACACCACTGTTTGGATGGACCTTTCTCATGCCTTCACACCTCAAAAGGTCCTTCATATACCCGATGATGGACTTTTCTCATGCCTTCATAAACCGGATGAAGACCTTTCATTAAGATTCTAAAATCGAGATTTATCCACAATATTCTTTAACTAAGCCTTTTCAATAAATGCCCTATCACCATACATAGCATCATCAATCCAACAAACAAACCAGTATTCCCTGTTTCCATCCCCAAAAATCGTGGGCCTATAAATAGTTCCAGGATAAATATGAGGATGGCTCCTATTAACAGAACCCTGTAAACCATGATCAACCACTTCCCATTTATCTATGAATTTCCTCTTTTTACTTCTTTGCTCAACTTCTCCACTTTTTCCTCCAAACGATTCAACCGAATCGCTCTCTGCTTTATGCTTCTGAAAACAATTGCCACCATAAACACAAGCAGAACAAGTAACCCTAAACTAAACATTTGATACAAAGCATCCCCCAAATTAAATGCACCCATATCTGTCACCTCAAAAAAAGATTATTTAACGAATATACGATTTAATACATGATAAAGTTCCATCATCCGGACTGTAGTCTGTAGCACACTACATCCTATCTTCCACCTACATAAATCCACTCTTCCTTACCTGTTTTTGCTGAATAGAATTTCCCCTTCTCAAAGTATTCCAGTGAAGGATTCATATGAACCAGTTCGAATTTTCCGGATATGGCTGAATAGATCATCACGGTTTCTGTTACTCCTTGAATGTTAAGCGTTTCCAATGAAACAGCTACTTCAAGGTGCTGCTTCTCGATATCCTTATAGGAGGGCACATCTGGATTATGGTTAAACATATTTATTCCACCTGTTCTTGCATTAATAATCATAACCGTTCCCTGTTCAAGCGGAGTATAAAGCGGATAGCCTTTATACTTAGGTACAATTTTGAAGCTATATAGCTTGTAATCATTACTTGCATTACTGGCATTTACCCCCATCGGTACCAAGTCGTACGATAAGTTGCTGCCATATATTTTTTCTACATGTTCTTTCACTTTTCCCTCGGTTTCCTCTCTACCCAGAGTTGGACCATCCAGTTCTGTAGGATAGCTATGCACCTCCAGCAACTGCCCATTGAGTCCATCTATCAAACCATCAAATTGCCCTTCTATATGAAATTGATAGGTGTAGGGACTACCGTTTAAAGGGCTTTCCTTTTTCAGCTCCACCTTTTCCTCGTAAACGCCCAATATATGGGCAACCTGTTTTGTAAGTTCCTTTTCACCCATTGGCTGCAGCTCTTCTGGAAGCTTGTGAAAACGAGTATAACTGTCACTCAGGTTATTAATATCTTTGTAGAACCTATCGAATTCATCCACGTCGAGTGTTTCAAAATAAGAGCTATATCCATGCTTGAATTTCCGGTATTGCCTGGTTGACATTTGGTTCAGTTCGTCAAAATATTGTTGCATGGCTTGATATGCAGCCTCATCCGTTTCCGACCACATCCCCTGATCAAACCGGAATTCCATGATTTCAAGCATCGAGTTGAAGTTTGAGGTATTGATGCTTAAGTAGTATTCCGTGTTGTTTAGTTGATGTTTTTCGATAAAGTTAAGGTGCTCCTCAAGCGCTATCTTATCTACAAATAGTTGATTCACGGCACGTTGTACATATTCCAGGTCACCACTATGTTCTGGTTCTTTCACTATATTAATCATAACAGGCAGTAATTCCTGACTTCTGTAGTAATTTTCAAATTCCAACATCAACTTTTCCCTTCCACTTTTATAGTCCGTTACAAGCAGGGTAAGGATCACTGCGATTAACACTGCAGTAATCCATTTATACCTGGTGAGTCTGATTTTTAACCATACTTTATCATCGACCGTATTCGGAACTTCAGTATTTTCCAGTTCCTTTATATGATCAAAAAATCCCTCTCCTGTCTGATAGGTGTTCCTGCATGCTTCACATTCACTCAGATGGGCATCAACAGCCTGCTTGACTGCAGGACTTAATTCGTTTTCCATATATAAAGGGTACAAATCCCTGACTACCTCGTGTTCTAGCTTCATCGTTCCTCCCCCACCTCCTTCTTATAAATCTCGCGAAACTTTTTTCTTGCCCTATAGATTCCCACCTTTACCTGTGCAATCGACTTATTGGTGATATCTGCGATTTCCCCATAGGTAAGTCCGTTCTCATCACGTAGCAGGATATAGGACCGATAATTTTCCGGTAGCTTCACCAGTATCATTTGAATCAACAGCTTATCCTCTGCATGTTTGTATGGATTCTGCTGAACACTCAATCTTTCTTCCAATGTTTCAAAGTGCACCTCCAACTGTGTCTGCTTTTTTACGCTAAAATTTATGTAAGTATTCCGGGCAATCTTAAAGAGCCAGGTTTTCATGGAGGCTTCCCCTCTATAAGTGGAGAGGGATTTGAATGCCCGGAAAAAAGTCTCCTGAGTCAGATCCTCGGCAATATGCCGGTTGAGTGTGGAACGATATAAATACGAATAAATCGCCTGTTTATGATTTTCATATATCTCTATCCTAGGGTCGGACATCACATTACCCCTCTCTTGCATATACAGACACTCGTATCCGCCAAAAGTTACACCAAATATTTTATTTTCCATATATATTTTACCAATTGATCATTCGAGATACTACTGAACTTGTAAACTAGCTGTTTTTCGTTTTTTCACATAAAAAACCCAGGTCAATTGAACTGAGTTTATATTTTCATTCACTTTTCAGGTACTCCCTTATTCCAATAAACCCTCGACTTTGACTGCCATATCATATGAAGAAAGCCTTCACCCCAATAATCCTCCAACAAATAATCAGGTTTTCCATATTTCTTTTTCCATATCTGTTGGGCATGGATGTATCCGCTATCCAAGCAAAATTCTTCAATCCCCTTATTAGCCAGTGTCCAATACATTTCATTTAATAGTAAATTACCTATCCCCTTCCTTTGAAAGGCAGGATCCACAAATACTGTCCCCACTTCGATTAGATCCTTAAAAGAATCATCTATATATTTTCTTACCGCACTTGGTTAGAATTGCCCAGAGACCGCTTTCCTTAATAAAGGGATTCCATTTTTTATTCCATTTGCCCAAGTAGGATTTTTTTGTTGAACTTCTTATATAGTTTTTGATTGTTACTTTCCCAATTTATTTTATCTATTGTTTTTGACATCCTTAAATTACCGAAAGCTGACGGTATTGCCTGTCCAGAATTAGTCGATTATAATGTCCGTATATAATTCGAAAGATTTCGAC
>NZ_JBHVHV010000034.1:0-10083 GCF_042800035.1 Sutcliffiella sp. NPDC057660 | reverse complement strand
CGCCTACTTCTGCAATCTCCTCATCTATGATCATCAGCTTCGCATGTAACATTCCTTTGTCGTACTGGTAGATCTGGACTCCAGCTTCAATAAGTTCCCCGTAATAGGTACGGCTTGCAAAGCCCACGATTTTTTGATCAATGTGGCGAGGAACCAGCAATCTTACGCGCACACCACGAGCCACAGCTGTCTTTAATGCCATAATAATATCTGTTTCTGGTATAAAGTAGGGAGTTGTTATATCAATGGTTTTGGTCGCTTGTGTTATACATATAAAGTAGGCTTGCCGAATGACTGGGGTAGGAATTCCAGGGTTTCCTTCCAACGTATGGATATACGCTTTTTGCATTGTCCCTGTCTTCTGGGATATGCCCATCTCTTTGTCATCAAGGGTACTCAACTCTGATCCTAATTCGGCTGACCATCTGGAAAGATCTACTTTGCCGGTTTGATTGATTTTCGTTACCTCAGATTTTGTTTTCAGATTTGTTTTTGATTTTATCCGTTCCGGCACAGCGATATTCCAATGAACATCAAAGACAGTCTGCAAATCGACTGATGCTTCTCCTATGATTTGCAAATGAGTATCCCGCCAGAATCCTACATCAGGCTTCAATCCTGTATATTCATATCCTACGTTCATGCCACCAGTAAATGCTTTCTTTCCGTCGACCGTGACAATCTTACAACGTATTTAACAGATATAGATAAAAAATCCACTCCAACTAAAAACCTCCCTAGTTTTTCTCTTAACATGTACAAACTATGTAGCAAGTATACGTTTGGAATACGAGGAATTGTTTTGATTGACCTTTTCTCATGAGACACCTCAATAAATTGATGTAAATGTCCTTCAGTTTACGTGGGTGGGACATAGGGGCATTGTCCCTATTGGCTACTCTAACACTTAGGATAATTCTATTACCCTAAAACGAAAGTGTCCTTTCACCTTGTCCCTCAATTACCCTAGAAGTGCTATACAAATGAAAATGCTTATTTTAATGTATCCTGTCCCAAACCCTACTTAGATCTAAGGGAACATAAACTTTATCGCGATGAATTTCCTTATGTATAATAGGATTTTTAAAACTATCCTCTAAACTTCCAAAAAAATTCTTTTGTCTAGCTCGTGGTTTTGGTCCTAAAACCATTTCACTATAATCTTTATACATACTTCCTATTCTCCTTTGATAATTTTCCACTTTCTTATGTTAAATAATTTAATAACACAAACCTGCAACTATTACTCCATTTCCTAAACAAAAAGCATATATGTCTATGTTTGGACTAAAACTCACAGTAACCCATGAATAAATCAACTGAACTTTAATCACTTTTTTAAAAAAGCTTGATTTTCAATTTTCACTACCCTTCCTCTCGCAGAATTTTACTTACAAAATGTATTTTTACCAAAAACCTTAAAATATTTCATATTTGAATTTTTAAATATTCATTTATATATAAAAATAAATGAATAAATTTATATTTTATTTAGCACCATATTACTGTCAAATCATAGGAGGTGTTATTCATGACAGTCATAAATGACGTTAAAACAGCTTTAGCTGGATTAAAAAGCGCTCAAGCTAGCTTTGAAACATTTGCTCTCAGTACGGATAATCAACAAGCTAAGAAACTTTATCAAGATGCTGCTACACAAACCCAATCCGTTATTGATAATGTTGAACCACGTGTTCAACAAATCGAACAAGAAGAACCTCAATACAAACAACAATAATGAGTATGGCGAAAAGGTTGGTTGAAAGGCCAACCTTTTTTGAGCATCCCTATACTGGTAAAACATGGAGGTGATTTCATGAAAGTGAAAATATTATTTTTCATTTTAATCCTTATCGGAATGGGTTCAGGGTGTAACGGGAACCAAAATCAGTTAGATAATAATAATGATTTGAGTATTTCACAAGTACATACAAGTAAACCAATTGATCAATCTGTTGCCAATCATGCTAAAGAAAAGATTATCACTAAGGAAGAAATTTCGGATGTAAAGGCTGTGAATACAGATAATGAGCTTTTAGTAGCGATAAAAGTCGGAAATTTCAACCGTTTCCGATTAAAAAATATCGAGAAGTCAGTTAAATCTGACTTAAAAAAAATGTATCCCGATCATAAAGTATTTGTTTCGAGTGATAAAAAAATGTTCTGGGAACTTGAAAACATAGAACAGAGACTGAAAAAAAACGATACGAATGAGAAAAACTTAAAAAAGGATTTAAATAAACTGAAAAGTCTTATGAAGGAACAAACATAAAGAGAAAGGAACGAGTTATGTCTAATAATCAAAAGAAACAACTCACTCCTGTGCAACAGGAATACCAAAAATTGCAAAAACAACGAGAGATTAAAAGACCGGTTGTTAAAAATTGTATAAAGGCCTTTATAACTGGTGGACTTATCTGTCTGATCGGTCAGTGTATTTCTGACTTTTACATTTATTTTTTTGATTTTACTGAGCAAACGGCCGGAAATCCGACAGTGGGTACGTTAATTTTTATTACGATGCTTCTTACTGGTTTTGGTGTATATGATCGAATGGCCCAATTTGGAGGGGCTGGAACAGCTGTACCCGTAACTGGTTTTGGCAATGCGGTCATATCACCTGCCATTGAGCATCGTTCCGAAGGATTTGTACTGGGCGTAGGCGGCAACATGTTTAAATTAGCAGGGGCGGTTATTTTATTTGGTGTTTTTTCTGCTTTTGTCATTGCCCTCATCAAGACCATTTTAATCCAGTGGGGTGGTTTATAATGCTTGCAGGTCATCGTACATGGATCTTTGAACACAAACCTGTGATACTTTCTACTGGAACAGTTGGAGGACCATTTGAAGCAAACGGAGCGATCGCAGAAGATTTCGATCTCCTTCATGCTGATTTATGGCTTGGACAGGATTCCTATGAAAAGGCACATAAAGTCCTTTTTGAAGAAGCCTGTCAAAAAGCCATGGAAAAAGGGGGCATCCAAAAAGATCAAGTTCAATTTATCCTAGCTGGGGATCTGATCAACCAGATAACTCCGACAAGTTTTGCCAGTCGAACAATTGGATCTCCGTATTTTGGTTTATTCGGTGCCTGCTCTACGTCTATGGAAGGACTGGCTCTAGGTGCTTATATTGTGAATACAAAAGGAGCGAAATATTTATTAACAGGAGCATCTAGTCATGATACAGCTGTTGAAAAACAATTTCGGTATCCAACTGAGTATGGTGGACAAAAACCTCCTACGGCACAATGGACTGTTACTGGTGCCGGTGCGGCCCTATTAAGTGATTCTGGGGATGGACCTCGTGTCACTTCTGCTACAATAGGCCGTGTGATTGATATGGGTCTGACAGATCCATTTAACATGGGAGGAGCTATGGCGCCAGCTGCGGTTGATACCATTGAAGCCCATTTAAAGGAACGAAATGTTGAGCCATCTTATTACGATTTAATTGTAACCGGTGACCTTGGCCAAATCGGACAGGAAGTGTCCATGGATCTATTTAAAAAGCATGGAACTCCTATTAGTGAAGAACAATACCAAGATTGTGGCCTTATGATTTATCGGGAAGGACAACCCGTTCTTGCAGGGGCAAGCGGTGCAGGCTGTTCAGCAACGGTAGTTTATGGGCATTTATTAAACCGCATGAAAAAAGGTGAATTTAAACGAATGTTAGTTGTGGCTACAGGTGCTTTGCTTTCACCGTTGTCCTTTCAGCAAAATGAAACAATTCCTTGTATCGCCCATGCAGTGTCAATTGAATACGGAGGTGAACAATTAACATGATCTATTTTTGGGCTTTTGTCGTAGGCGGTTTAATTTGTATCATTGGGCAAATTATGTTTGATGTATTTAAATTGACACCAGGTCATACCTTAAGTGCTCTTGTAGTGATTGGGGCGCTTTTAGATGGATTTGGACTATACGAGCCTTTGATTGATTTTGCTGGGGCAGGGGCTACCGTTCCGATTACAAGTTTTGGGAATTCGCTTGTTCATGGTGCGATGCAGGAAGCAGAAAAACATGGGTTAGTTGGTGTACTGACAGGAATGTTTGAAGTAACTAGTTCTGGTATTTCAGCTTCCATTGTTTTCGGCATGATAGGAGCTTTAATTTTTAAGCCAAAAGGATAAGGAGAATTAGGATGACAGTAGGATCAGATGTTAAACAGTGTTTTGCCAGTCTAAAAGGGGTAGAAGCAAGTCTCTCAAGTTTAGCATTACGGACTCTTGATGATGAATCGAAGCGAACTTTGCATGAGGCTATGATGGTAGTACACGAAGTAACAAAAGATTTAAAAAAAAGAGTAGGAGAACTAGAAGGAGAGGAACTTCAGTACAAAGGTTTCTAGAAAAACTATATTTACAGGGGGTGTAAGCAGTGCCTGAATGGTTAGATATAGCTGTACGCTCAGCATTATTTGTTGCTGTTTTATTTTTCATTACAAAATGGTTAGGGAAAAAGCAAATTTCCGAACTATCTTTCTTTGAATATGTCACCGGTATTTCTATTGGAAGTATTGGTGCAGAAGTGGCTATGGGACTTGAACGGAACATTTTTCACGGAATTATTGGAATTGTCATTTTTGCGGCTATTCCCTTTTTCGCTGGTTTAATTTCATTAAAAAGTAAACGTTTTCGCGATTTTATAGAAGGAAAAGCAACTGTATTTATCAAAGATGGGAAGATTATGGAAGATAATTTAAAAAAGGAAAGATATACGACAGATGAACTGTTAGAGCTACTTCGCAGGAAGGATGTCTTTCAAGTCTCTGATGTAGAATTTGCTGTTTTAGAGGCAACAGGTGATTTATCTGTGATGCTAAAGAAAGAAAATCAACCTTTAACAGCAAAGGATATAAACTTGAAGGTTGCTTCAATCAAGGAGCCTCAGACCATTATTATGGATGGTGCAATAATGGATGAACCACTAGCTACGATTGGACGAAGTCGGGCTTGGCTACGTACTGAATTAGAAAAACTAGGGGTAACGATTGAAAATGTATTTCTGGGACAGGTTAATTCTTACGGAGAGTTAACGATTGATCTGTTTGACGATAAATTACAAGTCGCACCCCCACAAGAAAGACCCTTAATTCTTTCAACCTTGAAAAAATGTCAAGCAGACTTAGAACTATTTGCTCTTGGAACGGAATCAAAAGAGGCCAAACAAATGTATAGGTTAAACAGTGAAAAATTACAAGAAGCCATTGATAAAGTGACCCCTATTTTAAAAGGATAAGGATTTAGCTTAGATTCATACATGACGAAAAAAAGATACCATTTTTAATTGAAAAAAGTTTAAAAACCTTAGTCCAATTTCGGACTAAGGTGAATTTTTTTACGAGGTGTTAGAAGTGTCTATTTTTTTAGTTAAAGTATTTTTATCTATATTGTGTTTATTGTAGCAGTAAAAATTTTAGGGAAATCAGCTCTAGCCCAACTTACCCCTCATGATTTTGGAGCGATTCTTTTTTTATCTTATTTAGCTTTTGGTTCTATTAAAGTAAACGGAGTGATGGAGGGGATTATTGGAATCATTGTAATAACATGCATTCATCTATTTATATCAAAGTTAAGTTTATTAAATAAGTTAAACCCTTTTATTATCGGAAAACCGACTATTCTAAATTAAACACGGGAAAATTATCTATCGAAATTTAAAGGAAAGTAGATATCCTTTACCTGAGCTGTTGTCTAATTTAAGAACATCAGGATATCCGGATATTCACGATATTGAATATGCGATTTTGGAAGCAACAGGTGAAATTAGCATTTTTCCAAGAAAAGAATTAGTTCCTATTACTCCAAAAGATTTACATATGAAAGTGGAATACCGCGGATTACCCATAGCCGTTGTCATTGAAGGGAAAGTACAAAAGCGTAATTTAAAATTTATCAACAAAAATGAAAAGTGGTTAAAGGAAGAACTAAAGGCAAAGGGATATCTTCAAATCAAAGATATTTTTTATGCTGCTGTTAGAGATACCGATCATTCATTAACCATTAACAAAATAGATGTTAACGACTAATTTTAAGACGATTTCCTCCCACTATAAATTAATGTCTTCTCTTATTTACTCCTTCTTATATTTTATTCTCAGATAGGCAAATATGGATTTTAAATGGTACAAACAACCCAAATATTACCTTATTCATAAGATAGCATTAAGTTCGAAGTATTTATAAGGAAGAATCTGAGAAACCAAATGTTTTTATACCCCTTTTCATACCCCAGTTTTTATACTCCCTATGGGGGGTAAAAAGTGAAACTTTGCGTACTGTAATACCTTTTCTGAATTATGGTTTGCAAGAAGCAACATTTACATCATATTCTCATGCCCTTTCAGAAGTAGTAGCCATGACTTATTTATTGGGAAAAGGATATGACCCACAAACTGCTTTTAAAACAGTTGAATCATGGGAAGTTAATGAAAGATTTTATTAAATGTTTCTAAAACGCTAATATGTGTTTTTATAAGAATATTTTAAAATTGAATAAGGGAGAGGACCACTTTGCAAACCGCACCCAAACCATGATTAGTATCCCATTTCCATCTGTATGGGGTATTGATGCTTCTATAGCTGGAAGACCAATCATTAGAGGTATACTTACCATTAATTCCATTATAGGCACCAAAGTAATGGGTACAGTTAATTTCCGTGGTACACCTATTCCAATTATCTTTATCTGCAAAATAAAATTGGACTTCCTAATAATCTGCTATACCGCGAACAATATCAATGGAACTTACCGATCATTCAAGCCGAAGCAGGCTGGGATATTACAACAGGGGATGAACATATTATTATTGCTGTTATAGACACTTGGGTTGATCTGGACCATCCTGATTTGAGCGGAAGATTAACAAATGGATACAATGTTCTGGAAAATAACGACTTTCCTGATGATGACAGTGGCCATGGCACCCATGTATCCGGAATCATTGCATCGGAAACAAACAACCAAGAAGGCATTGCTGGCATCACTTGGTATAACAAAATAATGCCTATAAAGGCAATGGGTGCTGAAGGATATGGAACGACCTTTGATATAGCAAAAGGGATTATTTGGGCAGTGGACCATGGAGCAAATGTCATTAATATGAGTTTAGGCAATTATCAGCCTTCTTCTCTTTTGAAAGAGGCAATCGATTATGCATACAATAAAAATGTAGTCATGATTTCTGCAGCAGGAAATGAAAATACTATACAACCGAGCTATCCAGCAGCATATCCTGAAGTTTTAAGTGTGTCAGCTGTCGACAACACAGGACGACGAGCATCTTTCTCAAATTACGGGGATTATATTGATGTCTCAGCTCCCGGAGTCCAAATTACGAGCACCTATTTTAACCAGCAGTATGCAGCTTTATCAGGTACTTCTATGGCTTCGCCTCATGTGGCAGGACTTGCTGGCCTCTTGCTTTCTGCAAACCCTAATTTAACTAACAGAGAAGTAATAGACATTATTAAGAATTCTGCATATGATTTAGGAATCCCAGGAAATGATAGCGATTTCGGCAATGGCTTAATTGATGTAAAGAATGCACTGGAAGCAGCCCAAAATGAATAATCTGAAATACTCCCCCTATTGACCCCATGTCAGGCAAAAGGCAATGAACCTTTATAAAAGTTGCCTTTTGTAGTTAAAAAACACCTTGAAATTTTTGAATTCATCCCCAAGTGGTTCCTAATTCTGGGTTCTGACATCATATTGCTAGGAAAATCCTTCACAAGCAATCCCCTATTCGCCAAATGGATTTTCTGGAAAAGTTACAACGGTTTAACTAAGGTTAGTCTATATGAAAAAATTGAATAATTTAAAAGCTATGGACTGGTTACCATAGCTTTTTACGACCTTATTGTATTGGAGGATTATGCGGAAACTGGGACATGTACCCTGTAAACTGCTGTGCCGCCTGTTGAAGTATTTGTGGCTGTTCCGCTTCAAGCGAATACCATCCCTTTTGAAACATCAGATTATACAGTTCACGCTGCAAATTCTTCGTTTCGTCGAAAATCGCGTGAATGTCCTGATATAGCGAAGCGTGGCTTGCCTCATTCATTGCCGTAGAATAAGATGCCGTAATGTACTTTTCATACGAAAGCATATCGTTTAGGAAGTCACGTTCATTCATCTCAGGTGTTTTTGGTATAGGTGTTTCTGGATATTGAATCTTGTTTTGATTGTTATTCATTTTGTATGTCCCCTTATTGATTCATTTGGTTCACATTTTGCTCCAAATGCTGCAAAATGCGCTGATAATGTCTTTCGTGCATCATGCATGCCTTTTCAAGGGCTGCTACGATCTGTTGATCTTGGCACTGGCCTGCTGCAAAATGTGCCTTTTTGAATCCTAAAAGGTTCCACGATAGCATGTCCTTTAAGTAATTAAAATCTTTTCCTGTGAGCACCTGTGGTGGCTCTTGAAAGACCGGCGGCTGACTTTGAGATTGATTTGGTTGTTGCTGTTGCATGAACAGTTCCTTCTTATTGCATTTACCACTTTAATTTTCCAAATTTATAAAAAATTATACCTATATTTAGGAATTTACCAGATGGTAATTTTCAAAATCACTAAGTCTCTAGTTAGGACAGTGCCCAGATCATTACGCCTTTCGTGATGTCAGAACTTACCCAACCTTAATTCTCTTTTTTTCGTTCTAAATATCTTATAAAAGTTCTTATAAAGGTAGTCCATAATATATAACAGACAATCCCTTCATATTCCATACGTATACTGGTTACATAGTTTGTACATGTTAAGAGAAACAGAAGGAGGGATTCCAGTTGGAGTGGATTTTTTATCTATACCTGTTAAATATGTTCTTTATCTTATTCATAGCAATTTGGGAAGTACGTAGGCCTGCGAAGGCATTGAATTGGATAATAATCGTCCTTCTTTTGCCTGTCATTGGTTTCTTGCTATATCTTAGCATATCAAATCCTAAGTTTATTCACCGGAAAAGATTGACATCTTCTAATAATGAATCTAACAAATTACCTGAGACATTCAGTGATTCAGCATCGGTAATTGCCGATTCTTTACGGCATTTCACTGTGAATGGGCTTCGAATGGGCCGAGTCCAAGTGTTTAACAATGGAATAGCGAAATATGAACAACTCCTTGAATCCCTACAAGATGCTCAAAAAACAATTGATCTGGAATATTTCATTTTTCGGAATGACCAAATTGGCAATCGCATCACAGAACTGCTAATCGAAAAAGCATTAACTGGAGTGCAGGTTCGTTTTATGAGAGATGGCTTGGGGAGTTATAAGTTCCCGCGTGAAAAAATCCGGCAGATGGTTGAAGCAGGTATAGAATGCAGGACAATATTTCCTTTGCGATTTCCCTGGTTTTTGTCCAATTGGAATTATCGGGATCATTGTAAGATGGCCATAATCGACGGAAAGGTAGCTTTTAATGGTGGCATTAACATAGGATATGAATATACAGGATTGAAGCCTGACGTTGGCTTCTGGCGGGATACTCATTTGCAAGTCATAGGAGAAGCATCAGCCGATTTGCAGCCTGTCTTTGATGTTCATTGGGAAATCGCTGTGCCGGAACGGATAAAATCAAAAACAAATTTGAAAACAAAATCAGAGGTAACGAAAATCAATCCAATCGTCAGAGCAGATTATTCCAAATGGTCAGCCGAATTGGGATCAGAGTTGAGCACCCTTGATGATAAAGAAATGGACATGTTCGCAAAAACTAGGCCATTGCAAAAAGCATATATCCATACGTTGGAAGGAAACCCTGGAATTCCTACCCCAGTCATTCGGCAAGCTTACTTTATATGTATAACACAGGCGACAAAGACTATTGATTTAACCACACCCTATTTTGTACCAGAAACGGACATTATCATGGCATTAAAGACAGCAGTAGCTCGTGGTGTCCGTGTAAGATTGCTGGTTCCTCGCCACAATAATCAAAAAATCGTGGGCCTTGCAAGCCGTACCTATTACGGAGAACTTATAGAAGCTGGAGTCGAAATCTACCAGTACGACAAAGGAATGATACATGCGAAGGTGTTGATCATCGATGAGGAAATTGCAGAAGTAGGCT
>NZ_JBHVHV010000033.1:0-16149 GCF_042800035.1 Sutcliffiella sp. NPDC057660 | reverse complement strand
AAAGGTCTGCTTCCCCTTCAATATGGACACTGAACCCGTCAGTTTCAGGACTAATAGCCACGTCAAATTTTGGACATTGTAAAACGTCATTAACAATCTATCATTCTGATAAATTGAAAATAATGGTTATTATAATTTTTTTAGGAGGTGATACATATAAGCTGGTTCAACAATAAAAAATGGTTACCAACATATAAATACCCAAATTTTGATAAGAAACAGAACTGATAGCAATACTCACACCAGAATGGAATATTATAGAAAAACAACCACTCACGAGCGTGGTCATGCCCTTGGTTGACGAGGACACAGTTCAAGTACTGGAGATGTTATGTATTCGGAGCCAAGTAGAGTGACATCTCTAACAAGTCGTGATAAAAATCACTTGATCCAAGTGTACCAATAGGAGGAGTATTGTTGAGAATATTATCGTCGTTTATAACAATTTGTATATTTCTTTTAATTATGGTAGGTTGTCAAACAAATGAATCCTCCTCACAGATAATTAATGAACTGGAGGATCATGATAGTCAATATGTTGAAGAAGGTGAGAAGAGTGTAATTTATGAAGACCTAGAAACCTTAGTTGCAGATGCGCAATTTATTGTTGTAGGAGAAGTTGAAGGTTTAGAAGATTACGCTATAGATGGAACAAAATACAAGGTCAAAATTACCCAACAATTAAAAGGTAAATTAGAAGAAGATGTAATTGATGTTTATGAAAGACCTAATGATATGGAAATAAATCAAACAGTTCTTTTATTTCTTGAAAGATGGGAAAGTGAATTTTACCCTGACCCTTTATTCAATGCACTTGATGAATCAATAATGATTATCAAGAACCTAGACGTAAAAGGAAATGAAAAGTTCTTAAAGGATAATCTTAATTTTAAAAATAACTTAATAAAATTTATCCAAAAAGAAGGCAGCTCATAGTTAATAAAAGTAGAGAAAAGGAAGGTAATGGATAAGGTTACTTCTGAAGAAGAACTTATCAATTTAAGGGAGATTTGAAGGTAAATGAATTGTTTCTTCCACACAACATAAATGTTGGCAATAAATATAAGGTATTTTTGCAAGAATTAGAGGATGGAAGTATAACACTTACAACCAGACAAGATAGTATTATAAAACTCAAATAAGTAATATCGACAATTCTTTTAAAATAAATACATGTTTTTAAACCCATATATAGTACAAATAGATTTTCAACTAAATGAAGATCCTTATGTTCAATAAACGCTCCAGTTTGTTGAATATTGGAAATGTGAAAAATCCACAAAAATGGCACCTCAGTTATTTTACTAAAGCACTCGTTTAGATTAAGAATTTTTTCGCTTACAACTCATCATCCCCCAAAGATTAAGTTTGCAAATGCTAATACAACTGACAACATGACACAATAAATAAAACCCTATACAATGTCTTTCTTTTTGTATTTTCATAAATAAATTGTAAATTACTTATAGAAAGAAACAGTGTTAAGGTTAATAAAAACGGTTATATAGACTCTCTGCCAGTAAAGCCTGCCCAAATGACTAGACTGGTTGATAAAATTGTTAAGACTAACAATAATACCTTAATATAAGATTTCACATTCTTATGTTGTAAAGTATTTTCCATGTACTACTCCTCCTTAATTTACTTAAAACAGAATACCGCTTATTCAAGTAAACTCCCTATTGCTTAATACCAATTATTTCATAGTTAAAAAATTCCTACAATATTTTTCATCTTCTCTAAAATAAAAATGAGCGCTAATCCCTGTTCCAGGATAGCTCCAGTTAGTGCAACAAGAACTCAAATTTATGAAAAGTTATACCAGCCGGAAATTTTCTGACTCAAGTATGTTTAACCAGTTTTGAACTAATGCGTTAAATACATCGGTTTGTTCGATTTGTAGGTTGTGACCAGCCATATCAAGCACTGCAAAAGTTGCCCTTGGGTAATCTTCAATCAGTCGCCAAGCATCGTGATATCCGACTACATTGTCCTGACGTCCTGTGATAATTAGTGTGGGATACTCAAGTTTAGATGAAATATCGAATGTAAAGCCATATCCATTTTGACGTATTTGATTTAAGAATTCATTATTTGCTTGTTTAGAAGGAAGTAAAATTTCATTTCGAAACCTCTCCCATTCAGTTTGACCTTGCACTACCCCCATCGAGCAAAACTCATCTGCATCTTCTAGTGACAAATCCGATATCAAGTTGCTGTCTCTTTTTAGAACGGTCTGCTGTGGTACTATCCTTTCATCGAATTCAGGTATAGTCATTGGTGCCATCAGCAGTAATCCACGAATTGTGTCCCGCCGTGAACGGACTATGCCTCTGGCAATGTACCCGCCATATGAATTACCACAAATAATAAACCGTTGACCAGGGATAATCTCGTCCAAAAGACGCAATATCGCTTCTAAAATATCATCAGAGTTCTGAATAGTTGGTTGTGACTCGGAATGCCCCATACCTGGTAAGTCTATGTATATTCTCTTCCAACCGCTTCGTTTCTCGAATAACGGTTCCATTGCATGTAACATAACTTGATGGTCAAGTGTCCAACCATGCAACATAATGATGGGATATCCTTCTCCAATTACTTTATGGTAAATAGACATGTATTTGTTTCCCCTTTCCCTGTAAACCAGATGTATGGACATTTAATCCTCCCATACATATATCACAATTTTACAAACTTCCTTGTTCAACTAAATATGTTAGCAAAAGATGCGACTGTTCTTATTGACCAGTCGCGCCCGATAATTGAATAACCAGAAAAATGATTATAATAATTGTTTAAGTTTTACAAACCTCGTTAATTCCAATATATGTAGTATCTATAATAATATCAGACCTTATTTCTAATAACGGTAATACTTTTTCAAAACCTTCTAAAACCAGTCCCTACTCCAGATAACCATGTAACAAAAATTATTGCCATAATGAGCCTCCAATTAGATATCATATTTTTAAACCAATCAGAATTTTCATTATCAATTAAAGAAAGAACTTCTAATAAGAAAAACATAGGGAGATTTAGTCTTCCTATGTTTTCATTCATATTATTTATCTGTTTGTTTTTGCTTCTTTTTCAAATACTCCGCACGTATTTTTTCAAGTTGCTGCTTTTTATCAAATTTAGCAGGTGTCTGTTTTTCATGAAACTTCGTCACAGCTACCTTTCCTTTGGTATCCAATTGATATTTCCCCACTTTGTTCACCTACTTTTCTTGTTTTTAAAGAGAATCTATTCAACAAATATAATATACCTTATCTCAAATTCGCAAATTAACTCCTGAAGATTCCCAGTCTTATTCAATTAAATCGCCCTTAAATGGAAAACAGAAGATATTCCAGCCTTCACAACCATATTAGTACTTTTCAATTTACAAGATAATTAGCGTTAGGACTTTTATGGCACTCATCATGTACAGAAGAAGTTATTTTTTGCCTAAAGAATAACCTTCAAACAAGCGCCCTCCATATTTTGTCATCGAACTCCTTTTTAATATTATAAAAAGGAACACTTATAAGGCTACTGCATTTTGGAATATATATAAGTTTTTTTATGTGAAAACGATCTTCGACTAGAAGATTGTTTTCAACTTGGACTCCATATACATACCAACCCGTATTCAATTACAAAATTAGATGAATTTCTTTGTACTTCAACTTAATGGGCATATAATGAAAATGAGCGCTTAAAAAGTTACAACTTTAGCCTCTATTCCCATTTCTGCCAAGCATTTATGAAGGACATTTCTTTCTATTTCATTTACTTTGAAGTACTTCTCTTGATAAAGAGCTACTATTGCTTGCTGAAACATATCCTTTGAAATTTCAATGCCGTTGTATTTTTTAACAAATAATTTAAGAGGTATCGAAGACTCTCCCTTATGTAAATGTGGCTGCCTATAATCAATAGAATTTAGATGAATATATCCGTTTTTCTCGAAAAATTTGTCTCGTTTACTACATTCTGCTCTTTCTTCTTCAGTATGAACCATTTCTTTTGTTTCTGTTTCTAGGAGTATCTTATCAATATTTTCATATCCTGCTTTAATTGCATCTGCATTAAGTAGTTCTTCTAGCTTTGTGAGAGTTTTAGAACCTAATCCAATACTTCTAATAGAGGGGTTTGTCACGATATAAACAACAAAACCTGCATTAACACTCGCCAAAAAGTGGCTTGTTGCAAATGATAACACTTTCCCATCTTCAACTCCTACCAAAAAACGAAAATTGTTTGGAAAACTACTTTCGGAATACCTAATGCTTCGATGAAAAATATCTTGTGACTCCCTGACTTCAATAGGAAAAGATTGTTCGTATAATTCCATTACTTCTTCTAAATACTTTGTTCCACTATTCGTTATCTCAATCCACTCTAATGCCACGCTGCCACCAGTCCTTATTTTTATATACTTTAAAACTTATTTAAGATACCTGAGTGCAAAAAAATCTTCACAAAAATTCTCATTAATTTTAACATAGATATCCAATTTAGCTAGCCTGCCAAGTGTTGTTTTATTATATCTCCATAAAATGAAAAATGAGCGCTGAACCTTGTTCCAGGAACGCGCTCTTTAACGGAATAATGGGGGACGCAGACGTTAGAGAATATCCACCTACACCATTTTGCGACCTTGAAGGTAATTAGTTTATTTAGTCAATGAAAATAGTACGAAACAAATACCCAAAGAATATCCAAGGTAAAAAAGAATCGCAACATTTTGTAAATGTCGCGACTTTATTCAATTATCAAGACCTAATTTGTAGAAAGTCATAAAAATAAAGGGTGATACGGTTTAAATGTCTAATAGATATTTCATTAATTTTTCCTTTGTCTTTACATTTGCAAAAGAGGCCTGCACGCTATTCATGTAAATTTGTTTATACTCTTCATCACTCATAGCAAATTCATTACAGACTAAATCGCACTCCTTCGCCATCGTTGTATCTGATACCGTTCTGTTGTCCGTATTAACGGTTACTTTTATTCCATCCCTGTGGAAATCGTAGATTGGATGGTCACCAATTTGGTTTACTGCTTTGGTTTGGACATTACTTGTTGGACACATTTCAAGCACTATCTGTTTTTCCTTTACAATGTTATAAGCTTCTACACAGTCTTTTATGAACACACCGTGTCCAATCCTTTCAGCCCCCAACCATTCAACAGCCTCAAGCACATTTTTTCCGATTCCAGTTTCACCAGCGTGGATCGTGACTCTGTAGCCATATTCCCTAGCCATTGCGATTGGTTCAATAAATTTTCCGCAAAATCCTTCCTCTTCGGAAGCACACAAATCAATCGCGACAACCCCTTTTCCAAGGAATATCTTGCCCCTTTCGACGACCTCAAAAGCACTTTCCACCGCCATCGTTCTCATACATGACAAAATGATATTTCCAATGATATCAAATTGTTCTTCTGCCTCTTTCATTCCATCTATCACACTTTGAATGATTTCTTCTACAGATAATCCCATTTTCGTATGAAGTAATGGGGCAAATCGAACCTCCATATATTTCACATTTTCCTTTGCTGCATCTTCAAAAAGCTCAAAGGTAATTCTTTTCAAATTTTCTTTTGACTGCATTACTAAATTAGGAATGGAAAATTTTTTTAAATATTCATCTAAGGATTCACAGTCTAATGGAGCAATTAGTTCTTCTTTCATCTTTTCCTTATCAAAGGAAGGTATATTGATGCCACTTCTCCTTGCGATATCAATGATGGTATCAGGTCTGACACTCCCATCCAAATGGCAGTGAAGTTCAATTTTAGGCATAATAGAAAAATTCATTGTTGTTGGACCTCCTTGATTTTCAACAAAAAAAAATCCTGATTACGAAGAAAATACAAGTAAATCCTTGCATTTTCTTCGTAATCAGGATTTGTTGGTTCCTGGTAGAGACCCCCAAACCATATTATTGGGGTTATACGAATTTAAGTGTTTTATTAGTTTTTTACTACGATAATAGAATTTATCTTTTTTGTCAATGAGCTTAATAGATCTTGGCTTATTATTTTACGTTTTGTACTCCGAAACAGAACCCGTTACATGCTTATTTGTTACCGAGTTGTTCCGCCAAACCGATTAGAAGTCCTTCGATTCCACGAATGTAGCAGAGCCGATACGAGTCCTCGTACTGAACCACTTCGCCAACGAGCTGAGCACCATACTTAGTGAGTCTGGATACCATTTCGTCAATGTCTTCTACGGTGAACATGACGCGTAGATAACCGAGGGCGTTTACAGGAGCATTCCGGTGATCTGATATAGTAGGCGGGGTGAGAAATCGCGAAAGTTCAAGTCGGCTGTGGCCATCTGGGGTAACCATCATAGCAATCTCTACGCACTGAGAACCCAATCCGGTTACGCGACCAGCCCACTCACCTTCGACAGTGGCACGCCCTTCGAGGTTCAAGCCAATCTCCTCGAAGAAAGAAATTGCTTCATCTAGGGATTCTACAACGATACCGACATTATCCATTCTTAGCAATTTGTTTTTTTCCATAGTTTAATCTCCTTAAGTGTAAAAATCTATTACCTGATCATCTTCATAATTATTCTATTTAAAAGTTACAAATTCCTTTCAAACAAAAAACACCTTGTCACAGTATATGAAAATGTGAAATTTGGTTTTCGTATATATGTTTGAGATTTATCCTTCTCAACATCCGATATCGATGTTTTCTTTTGCTTTCATCTTTTTGTGTATATGTCCCCCTGTATTGTTTTTTGAACATTTCCGTACATAAAAATCATTTTCGGTAGAAAGAAATTAAGGTTCATGGTAAAATCACATTAGGAAAATAAAGGCAATGCAACCTTTGGGTTCAACCTCACTGAAAAGTAGGTTGGACCCTTTTTGCATTAACCTAAAGGCTAAAGGAGGACTTTTAATGTTGAGAACAGAAATGCTGTTGCATCGGCTCGACGAGATCGGCAAATCGCTCGAAAGAAAAGGGGGTGCACTTTTATTGTTAGGTGTCGGTTCCGTTGGAATGGAGACTGCTCGGCTGGACGATTATTCAGATTTGGATTTCTTTGTCATTGAAAGGCATGACCAAAAAAGCAGATATATCGACCATTTGGATTGGCTAGAGGAAGTTCACCCCTTAGCTTATTCTTTTAAGAATTCGAAGATTGGCTATAAAATTCTGTTCGAGGACGGCATTTTTGGTGAATATGCGGTATTTGAGGAATCGGAGCTGATTAATGGTTCTTATACGGAAGGGAGAGTCGTTTGGAAGGATCCCTCCTACAACAATACGGGAATTTCTAAACCTTCCAACCCGATACCTAGCCCCAAAAAAGACTCCTTAGACCATCCTTTGAACGAAGCTTTAACTAATCTCTATGTGGGACTTGGCCGCTTTGCCAGGGGAGAGCGCCTATCAGCGACGAGGTTCGTACAAGGTTATGCTGTGGACAGGATTTTATCCGTACTTCATTTGATAGAGCAAGAGGTGGATTACTTTCCCGATCCTTTCGGAAACGAGAGGCGCCTGGAAAAAAGATACCCTCGTTTCGCGGAAATGCTTGCAGACATGGTACAGGGATATGATCATGTGCCCGAATCTGCACTTCGTATTTTAAGCTTCATAGAAGAAGTGTATCCCGTTAATCGAAAACTAAGCGATGAAATACGACGTTTAGCCAAAATAAACTGCCCTTATAGTTGAAGCTTATCATATAAAAATAGGCTATCTATTGTCCCAGTTCTGCCATTACTTGTTTTGCATAAGCAGAATAGATCAAAAATAGAGTTAATCTCTCAAAATGAGCCAAATTTCTCTATCAGGAAATTTGGCTTATTGGTTATATCTCGAAAGTCCGTTAAACAAATTGCTGACTAGGCTTTTTACAAAAAACTCACCACGTTGTACTGGACTTCCATTGTTAGTTTTGTATCTAATTATGAAGGTCCAGTGCATTATGGAGGGTTCTCTAATACATTCTTCACCGCTAAGTATTTCCTCTAATTAAATTTAACTCCCTTTAGTTTAAGTACATTTCTTTATAAAATATCCATTTATCTCGAAAATGAGTTTTTCAACAATCTGCCCCTAAAATGAAAATGAGCGCTGATCCTTGTTTCAGGATAGCGCCATTTTCTGGAAGACAGTTATTACGAATGACTCTCTTCTTTTTTGCTATAAATTTCATAAGCAAAATAGCCAAATAAAAAACCTATCCCAGGTCCCCAAGTCATTGCAGATAGTAAGGAAATTGGTGAAAATATGCTTAAAAGTAGAGCAACAGCAAAACCAATCATCATTCCGAATGGAATTAAACTATCTAATAAATTTTGAGCACTTTTTGTTTCTTTCTTACCCAAAGTTCCTTTTTTATACTTATGTTTCATTCTTAGAATTACAAATATTCCAATCCCACCCACTATTGCAAAAGGTAGAACAATATTAGCAATTTCTAAAGATAAACCCATATTATAACCCCTCGTTTTTTCGCTTTTACGTTATTTCAATTGTAACATAATTTATTCCGTTAAATGGCCCTTAAATGGAATACAGAAAATATTCCAGTCTTCACAACCATATTAGTACTTTTCAATTTACAAGTTAATTAGAGTTAGGACTTTTATGGCACTGGTCATGTACAGATGAAGTTATTTTTTGCCGAAAGAATAACCTTCAAACAAGCGCCCTCCATAGGACTCTAATATTCCATCCACAAGTTGAATGATTTTATTTTTATTGCCGGTTTAATAAAAATCATCAAATGCGTCGACAAAACGGTCTGCGAACTCCATGTCATAGTTTCTTAATGATCTTACTATCCATTTAGAAGCGCCAATCCACCTATTGTTGGTCCTCAATACGAATTCACTTACTAATTCCGCAAGTGTACCGGCTATAAAAATCCCTTCTGCTCTATCATTACAACCAATGAAGTCATCTAAGGCATCCGTGTTTAAATACCTTTTTGTCTCGATTGTTTCCGATGACCATTTCTCTGGACCTTTGGCCAATAACTCTTTCGCCTCGATTTTTATGGACTCGATGATCCCATTATCTTTTAGAACCATGCCTTCTGATACCATTCTTGGCATCGAGGGTCTGGCTCTTTCATGATCGCTTTTAAAAAACTCCTTATAAGAGATTAAGTTATGTACAAAAACTTCTATACTCCAACCAAAATCAATCAGTGACTCTCTAAAGGATGCTTGAAGTTTTTCATCGAATATGACAATGTCAAGGTCGGATGTTTCTGTTTCTTCACCACGAACTACACTCCCTGCCAACAAAGCTCCGTCACAATCCGGAAAATGTTTCTCAATAAACTGCTTGGCTGCTTGAATTGGAGCCAATTTATTTAAACCACTCATCTCTGCACCTCGTCATACTTATTTAGTTTTTCATATCAAAATTCCCACGGATTACTATACGGATTCAAACGGATTTTTATATGTATTTTATATTGGATAGTAATTAATAGAGGTAATACATGAGTTTTATAGAATTTATGAGAGATAGAAAACAGAAAAGGGGCAAGTGAAAAGTGATTGATCAAATAATACCAGCATTCATTGCATTTGTAGTTGTTTCCGTTTTATCTCCATTATTAATTGCCGTTTTGAGAAAACTTCGTCTCATTCAACCGATAAGAAAAGAACTTCCTTCAGATCATCAGCTGAAAAAAGGCACTCCGCTGATGTTTGGAATCATTCTTTTTGCAGGAATCATCATAGCTCTTCTTATTTCGCCTACTCCATACATGTATTTTTTGGCCATTACCTATATTCTTTTCAGCTTCATTGGTTTTTTGGATGACTTCTGGAAAGCGTCCCGTCAAGATCCAGGAGGTGTATCGGGTAAGACGAAACTTATTTTACAATTTACCTTTACTGGTGCACTGCTTTTTTACGTGATCAACGAGCTTGGTGTGAACACAGGCATCAGTATTTATAAAGATGTATCCTTGGATCTTCCAATTGCGTTATATGTCATTGTCATCACCTTGTTTGTCGTGGGTTCTGCAAATGCCATCAATTTCACGGACGGATTGGACGGCCTTTTAGGTGTTGTTGCAATCCCTTCATACTTTTTCTTTTTTATGGTTTCAGACAGTTCAGAGGTGCAACTGTTTTGCTTAATCATGATCGGCTGTCTACTCGGCTTTCTCATTTATAATATATATCCTGCCAAAGCGTTTATGGGGGATACGGGATCATTGGCTATTGGCGGATCCCTTTCCTTTCTTGCTGTAATTGAGAAAGTTGAAATCCTGATTCCCATCCTGTTCTTCATATATTTTGCTGAACAACTATCGGTCATTTTACAAGTTTCATCATTTAAACTTACCCAAAAGCGGATTTTCAAAATGACACCGATCCACTACCACTTCGGCTTAAAATATGGCTGGTCCGAAACGACAATCGTCACGGTATTCGGTTTCATTTCCTGGCTTTGTGTTTTTATCTGTTTAGTTTATTGGAAATTTCTTTTAAATCAATAAATATACATATAATCATTCCAAAGAAAATTAGAGGAAACCATGCAACGCACAATGCGGCAAACAGCAGCCAATGCCGTAAATCCGCCACTGCATATATTGATGCACCTATCAATGCACCGACAGTTAAATAAACCAGGATCAAACCCATTTTCACCAAACCCCTTTTTTATATTATAAAAAGGGACATCCATAGGGGTTCTACATTTTGTTAAAAAGAAGCAGGGGTCTGCCTCTGCTTCTTTCATCCACTAGCTTTTCAAGTAAATAGTCTGGACTTCGTTTTCAATAATTTCCCCGTTTACACATTTTACAAAATAAGACTTTGCCCTCGGCCTTGAACTGACAGACGCTGATAGGGTTTCATTGACAAAATGAAGGGCTGCACCATCATCTATCGCGTATCCCTCTTTCATCTTACCTTCTAGGATTGATTGGTGATATGAAGGCTTTCTCTTATTTTCTCCATCATAATGCGGACAATTACTTCCCTTCAAAAAGCCTAAACAATCCAGTTTATACAACGGTGCATTTAATGGATCAGTTAACCCTTCTTCAAACCAACATATTGCACCTGCACTTAGTCCAGCAAGTATGATGCCCTTTTCGTATGCCTTTTTTAATGCTCGATCCAATCCCCACTCCTTCCACAAAAGAAGCATATTTCTCGTATTTCCTCCGCCTACGTAAATTACATCCTGATCAAGAAGGAAACTCTCCAAGTCGTCAAATTCCGGTTCAAAAAGCGAGAGGTGGGAAGGCTGGCATGGCAGCAGCCGAAATGCTTCATAAAATCTTTCAATGTAATTGGCTTGGTCTCCACTTGCGGTCGGTATAAAGCACACCTTTGGTACTTTTTCAACTTGAGATATAATGTATTTATCAAGAAGGGGATTTTCCGGTTCCATGGAAAACCCGCCTCCACCCATTGCGATAATCTGTCTCATCCGTTCATTTCACCCCATTGTGATTTGTTTTACTGCTTTTTGACTTCACTCATCCACGTTTATGTCGAGCCTGCCGAAGAAGCAGCTGCTTGATCAGCTTTTACACAATCGATCGCAACAACGAGTGCAATAATCACGCTTTCCATTTCTTCATCCAATATATGAACCTTATAGCTGTCTCCCCAAGTGAACCACTCCTTGCTCACTTCACCTACAATGTTTCCATGCTTTAAAACCTGGAAATCCATATCCCACCAATCACCTTGCACTTCAATGCCAGCCGCATCAATTGTATACCTGTCCTTTAAGAAGGAAAACTCCTTCTTAATTTCCAACATTTCCCGACCATTCACCTCAACCAGAAACCTGGGCAAAAAACTGAAGACCTTTTTTGTAATGCGTGCCACTTCATCTCTTGTAGCATCCATAATGGAGAATGTCTTTGGGACTTGCATAAAACTTCCCTCCACATAATAAACATCCTTCTCCTGCTGATCTTTTACTGTAAATTTCTCTCCGAAACTGAATAACTTCTGCTTTATATAAAATTGCTTCATCTTTATTCCTCCGCTTCCGTTTGAAATGGGAATTGATGTTGCTGCATGGCGTCTGTGTTTCGATTATGAATTTTGAGCAAATATGTCTATCCCTAATGTACTTAAAACTTCAATAGCTTCCTTCGCTGGTAATTTGGGGAGCATGAACTCTTCTGATAGCACAGCCATTATTTCTTCCGGGGTGGATAATTCCCTTACGGATGCTTCCCCATTTGAATAACGGATGGCAAATTTATTATTAACTAATGAAACACTTCTCTGTTTACTAGTCTGATATAGTTGACATCTCAAAATAGTCATAAATGGCGCGCCAGGTTTATTTGATTTTTCCATTACATCATGAAAATCACTTACTTCAGCTTTTCGTCCAGAATCAAAATGCCATGTCCTTCCGCTTTGTTTGCCATTAGTGTAGCGGACATATTTGTATCTATTCCTTTGTGGCTCTTCCGGTGAGATATGCACTTATTTTTTCTTTTTTGCCACTTGACTGTATCAGCGTTGCCATGTTTTTTTAGTCCTCTGCTAAAAGGACAAACGAATATTGAGGAAAGGCTATAGAGATATTGCGGAATACCGGAAGCGGAGTACTGTCAAGTGGATTTTACAGAATGAGTAAAAAAGAAAGCAGAGAACCGTCACGATGCTTCCCTATTATCTTCAAGGTCTTTTAAAGGTGACTGAAAAATATCCATTAACCCAATAATTAACTATTTTTAATGTTTACAATTCCTATAAGCTTAGTATAGAATGTATTTATTAATTTTTTAAATAAAAAGATAATTAAGGGTGGTTTAATAATGACAGAAATTAAAAATGATTATTTAGTAATTGGCGATTTGAGTGCCCCTGTAAAAATTGAAGTGTTTTTAAATTATGCATGTCCATATTGTGCAACATTTTATGAATTAGTGGATAATACGCTTCCAAAGTATTTCGCAGAAAAGAAAGTAGCTTTAATAGTAAAGCATTACGATAAACCACGTGAAATGTTATTACCTGGAACATTAATTAATGCAAACTTAGATTACTCTAATCCTGAAAGAACATTAGAAATCATAAGTGAATTATTTAAAAATCAAGCAACGTGGGATAAATATTCGAGTTTTGAAATAAAGAAATACATTGAAGATAAATATGACTTAAAAGAAGAATTTTCAAATATCGATCGCAGCTTACTGATTACTGCTGAGGCAATTGAGCGTAATGTAAAAATGGTACCAACTGTATTTATCAATGAATTGGAATTCCAATATCCGCGTGAGATTTTTGCAGATGAATTAGTAGAAGTTATAGAAAAAGAACTAGACAGGGTAGGCGTTTAAATGAAGGGTATAAAGAAATTATCATTTTTATTTTTAATTGCACATTAATTTTATTGTTAAGTGCTTGTGGGGATGAAGGTGAAATTAAATGGGAATTCGCTGAGTTTTCAGGGATATCTGGGATGCTTGATGCAGGAAAAATTGATACTGTTTCCAATTTAATTGCGATGACAGAAGAGCGTCGTGCGAAATATGATTTTTCAACCCCTTATGCTTGTTTTCACTTATGTTAATAGCTCTAATTGACTTCCTTCATCCCAGCGCCTATACCTTCTTCACAAACTCCGATTTCAGCTTCATTGCGCCGAATCCGTCGATTTTGCAGTCGATGTCATGATCTCCTTCGACGAGGCGGATGCTTTTTACTTTTGTTCCGATTTTTAATACAGAAGAACTTCCTTTTACTTTCAGGTCCTTGATTACCGTAACGGAATCTCCATCCTGCAGGATATTTCCGTTGGCGTCCCTTACCACTTTTCCCTCTTCGCTTGTATCGGCTTCGAGCGTCCACTCATTTGCACATTCCGGGCAAACCAGCATATTTCCATCCTCATAAGTATATTCAGACCCGCAATTCGGGCAATTTGGCAATTTTGACACGTTTCTATCTCTCCATTCTGCTTTTTCAGTAAAACTCTATTTTTTATAGTGGCATAGGTTACTTACAATAACAAGGTGTGCGTTTGATTCCAGTTTAAGAAGCGCCCCCAAATAAAATTGAGGACGCACTCTTTTTCAGTCCTTAGTTATTTGTTAGTTCCATAATCTTCTCCGTCCACGGATCAACACCATCTAAAATTGACGCTCTCGTCACCTCAACCGGATAATCCATGGTCAAGGGCTGATTCTGCATATCCTCTCGAACCGGCGCAGGGTAGATAGTGGTAGGAATCTGCAGATAAATCCCGCTATTTTCCAATGTAAACTGACGGATGTTCCCTCCATAGGACGCGTTATTTCCAGGTGGTTCACCAACGAGCTTACCAACGCCGTTACCATGGAAAATAGCAGCAAAATCAGTCCCTGCACTGAATGTATCATGGGAGGTCAATACGTATACCTCACCATTGAAAAGCAGGTCTTCCCCCACTTTTGGATTTTGGAATTGATTAGTGCCGTCGCTGATGGTATCAACGTTGATATACGAAAGTAATTGATAGGCAACGGTTGAATCCCCTCCGCCATTATCCCTTAGATCGACTACCAGATTTGGAATGTTTTTTGCTTTCATTTCTTCAAAAAATTCCTTTAGCATATCCAAGTACATTTCTGTTTGAATACTCTCGTTGAGCACAAATTCACCATAATTCCCTGAAGGTTCGATCGACCAGCTATAAGGATTATTCACTTGTTTTTCGAAGTATCCCGTAACAGGTGATCCTGTTTTTTCTCTCACTATTGGGATGCTAACAGTGATTTCTTGGCCATCCCTCTCCAGGTTGACTGCTACTTCATCTGTTTCATTGACCATTCCAAGATCTCTTAAGTGTATGGAATTTTTTAATAATGAATTGATTTGGCTCTTGATATACCCTTCATGTTCTGCTGGAATCCTGTTGCGTGCCTCCTCCATAATAAACGAAATGGATTTTCCACCAACAGACTCAATCTTATCACCTATTTGGAAAAGGTTCCCTTGATTAATTACGACAACCTCATCCTCAGCTGTCCATTTCACCTTTGGAAAATCAACATAGCCGTTATGGTAATGGACGACCGTATGTGCATCTTTTGTTGCTACCATCATTTCATTTAAAATTAAGTATAGTTCCTCTCTCGTTTCTACTTCCTGTGCTTTTCCCCTTGCTTTCTCGAAAATAGCCTCATAAATAGCTGGATTTTCTTTGACGTAGGGATGCATCTCCTTCATAAGCTGTATCGTCTTCTCCAAATCCTCCTTTAACTCTTGATCGGTGATAGCCTTTAGCTCTTTTGGCGAGGAAAGTTGCTCCAGATAGGATTTGCCGATAAACTGCGGCGGTATCCACCCGGCATCCCGAACGGTCGCAATAAACTTTACCGCCGATTTGTTTTCCTTTACACCCATTAAAAGTGTACTGCTGGAGGCATTCTGATTCATATAGTTCAATTCTGTCCCATCCGGTAAAACCGTTAATATTTGACCGACATTTGTCATTGATATGTATTCACCCTGTTGATTCACCTTTTCGTATTCCGTGATGAGGTTACCGAAGTAGGTTACAAAGCGGACAAAATATGTTTCTTTAAATGCACCACGAATATTCCCCGTCTCTGACTGACTATCAATCTCTTGGACTTCTTCAGGAACAGAGATGATGAAGTTTAATGGAATACGATTATCCTCTTCCATTACTTCGATCCTCATTTCTTTATCTTTTAAAGAAATTTTATATTCTGCAGCCTTCCCCTCCGTTTCTATCGCCTCCGCTTCAATGGTGACCTCCTCCCCTTTTACGTGCTGGATAAAAGTATTACCGGCCTGGTTGTTAATCGAAATTCTACTGATTTCCGCAGCAAAACTTTGCCTGCCTTCCTGAAATACCATTCCATCAGATAAATCTGTATTTATTTCAATAATATCCGTACCTTTCTTTAATACTTCCGATTCATTATTTATTCCAACGTATATTGCTAGACATACTAAAATAATTCCCGAGATTACCAGCCACTTCCCTTTCTTCATGTAAAAGTTCTCCCTTTCAATATGTAGTACCACATTCCCATTTTATGTTATATAAGGAAGAAAATACAGAAAAGAACAAAATCGCTAACGCGACTCTTTTACGTCCCAAGTGAGGCTTATTCACTTGGGACATTCTTCGCTCTTCGCATGATTCCATCACAAACAG
>NZ_JBHVHV010000032.1:0-16720 GCF_042800035.1 Sutcliffiella sp. NPDC057660 | reverse complement strand
TGCTCAAATGTTGACTAGCTTATGTTACATTTTCGTTCTTTGTTAATCCCTATAAGATTAACGTGGACGCTGTTGTTTTGTTTAGTTTTCAAAGAACTTTTTTATAAGTCGTTCTCTCGAAGCGACTTTATTATCTTATCACACCCACAAAAGCGAGTCAACAACTTTTTTTAAGAAGAAGTTTTTCAAAAACGCGATTCGTTTGTGACAACGAAATCTAATATACCATCTTAATAACACCCGAGTCAATAAAAAAAACAAAAAAAATTCCTCTTTTTTCAGAGGAACCTTTGCCTTATTAAATAATATACATTTGGATGATCACCAAGGCTGCTACACCAGGGATTCCAAGCACCCCTGAAATGGCAGAGGTGGCCAAGTTGATCGGGACATGTATCCCCATTGAATTTCCGAATGCATTCAAGAAAAACAAGAACAGCGCACCTATCATGATTTTAATGGCTGTTTGTCCAACAAATCGCAATGGTTTCAGGGGAGTTCCTACTATGAGAACCAATAAAATGAGCGCTCCTATTATTCCAATCACTATCAATGGCTGCAAATCTGCTCCCTCCTCAGCTTGTACTATATTGTAATTGTATGTTGCCTTAAAGATTTCAGAACAACCTGTAGAAGTTTATAACAGAACAATAGCGATGCCTCCCCTTCTTCTATTAATATAGAAGAATTCCTTTCCTTCTGTTCAAACTTTTACACCGTAATAAAAATACCGCAGCCTGGTCGGCTGCGGTATGTAACGTACTTTTTTATTTCTCTGCTATTTAACTGTCATTCTGGTACGAACTTCTTTTAATAAGAAGAGATATTTGGCTTCTGCCATTTTGAGTTGGCAGATTACCTCTTCGGAAGGCTCTACACTCTTCTCAACAAGGCTTTTTTGTTTTGTCCAACGATCTTTGCACGACTCGGTTATTTCCATGAGCTTGGCATCGAACTGTTTTTTCAAACGGTCTTTTTTACGAAAAAACATAGCTAGTGTCAGCCCCTTTACATGGATTCATCATAGTTAAAGGCTGTTTTCGCATACATTGCCGCTTTTGACGCATTCAACGTAAACACGTAATACTGTTTACTTTCGTGCTCTTTTCCCGTGTAATAGATTTATTTTCTTTTGAATCATACAGGGATAAATTCTGTAAAAAATCCAAAAACTGATTTTTTACGAACATAAGCAACAAACATTACGAAAAGAGCCTAATTAAATCTCTCTTCGTCCTTCTAACGCCTTGGATAGTGTCACTTCATCTGCGTACTCCAGGTCTCCGCCGACCGGAAGACCGTGTGCGATACGTGTCATTTTGATTCCTGTCGGTTTTAGAAGCCTTGATATATACATCGCGGTTGCTTCTCCCTCAATGTTTGGATTGGTAGCGAGAATCAATTCCTGAACCACATCATCCTGTAATCGTTTGATTAGTTCAGGGATTTTGATATCCTCCGGCCCTATTCCATCCATAGGCGAGATGGCACCATGTAATACGTGATAGAGGCCGTTATAGTCCTTCATCTTCTCCATGGCGATTACATCCTTGGTTTCCTGGACTATGCAAATAACGGTCTGGTCACGTCGGTTATCCTCACAGATATAGCATGGATCCTTATCGGTGATATGTCCGCAAACAGTGCAGTACGATAAGTTCCTTTTCGCATTGACCAATGCTTTCGCAAAGTCCAATACGGTGTCTTCTTTCATATTCAATACGAAAAAAGCCAGACGTGCGGCCGTTTTCGGGCCGATACCCGGCAATTTCATAAAGCTGTCAATCAGCTTTGATATAGGCTCAGGATAGTGCATAAAAGTCCTCCTAGAAAAGTCCTGGCATGTTTAACCCTTTGGTGAATTGACCCATTGTATCGTTAGTCAACTCCTCCATTTTCTTCAAGGCATCATTTGTAGCAGCCAGTACTAGATCTTGCAGCATTTCGATATCTTCCGGGTCTACTACTTCCTCTTTAATATTCACAGAAATGATTTCTTTCTGGCCGTTTACTACAACCGTAACCATACCGCCGCCAGCAGTACCTTCAATTGTCTTTTCAGCTAGTTCCTCTTGCGCTTTCGCCATATCCTTTTGCATTTTTTGCATTTGTTTCATCATTTTTTGCATGTTACCCATTCCGCCACCACGCATCATAAGTCATTCCTCCTAATATTGGTTAATGGTTTATTCTTTTATTTCAATCAGCTCAGGACCTACCAATTTCTTGGCCTCTTCAATAAATGGGTCCTCTTCCTGCCGGTCTCCACCGGTCTCATCTTTCTGGCCTCGGATGAAGTCCTCCCGAATCTGCTGCCACTCCGTTTCAGGTACAGCCAGCATATCGAAGGATTTTCCGGTAAGCTCCATCAGGATCTGCTCCAGATTCTGCTTTACCTGGTCATCAGATGCCATCTTGCAATGTATCTCATACTTGAATTTTAACACAAAAGCCTGGTTGGAAGCAGCAACCGGCTCACTATCTGTCAATAAAGCCGCATGGGACACCCTGTTCTGCTTCCGAAGCGTCTCCAATAACTGAGCCCAGCTGCCTTTTATGCTTTCCAAATCGCCTCTTGTAGCAGTTTTCAGCACTTCCTGGATACGCCCGACTGCCGGTTTGAACCCATTACGTGATCCTCCACCAGATCTTGCAGGTGTTTTGGCTGCAGCTGTCGCCGCTTGGTTGGCTTCGACCAGTTTACCCGAAGATAATTCTTTCACCTTATTTTCCAGCAAGGTGATTTTCTTCATGAGGATATTCACCTGATCTTGATCTGCCGCTTCCTTCGAAGAACCCTCAAGCTGACAGAGTTTCACAATTGCCACCTCAAGATAGATCCGTGGATGATTGGTCCACTTCATCTCCTGCTGGCTCTTATTGAGTATATCGATCGTTTCATAGATGGTCTCAGAAGGGATTTCCTCCGCAAATGTCCTGAATCCCTCATCGACCTGCACTCTATCCAGGATCTGCTCGAGCCTTGGGGCAGTTTTATAGAGCAGCATATCCCGATAATAGAAAATCAAATCCTCCAAAAATCTTGAAGGATCCTTGCCTGACCGGAAAACGGAATTCAGGGAATCCAAAGCATCCGCGACATTCTTTTGATGCAGGGCTTTTACCAGATCGGTCAGAAACGTCTGAGAGACAGATCCTGTGATGGAAAGGGCATCCTGTACGGTTAGGATCCCGTCGCTGAAGGAGATGGCCTGGTCCATCAGACTCAAGGCATCACGCATCCCACCCTCAGCCGCTCTCGCTATCACGGCAAGAGCATGAGGCTCACTTTCGATCTCCTGGGCTTTCAGCACGGTTTCCAACCTGCCGACAATGGATTCAGCGGTAATTCTTCTGAAATCAAATCGCTGACAACGCGATATGATGGTCAGCGGGATTTTATGCGGCTCGGTTGTAGCCAGAATGAAAATCACGTGTTTCGGAGGCTCTTCCAGCGTTTTTAATAAGGCGTTGAAGGCTCCGATGGAAAGCATATGTACTTCATCTATGATATATACTTTATACTTGACCGCGCTCGGTGCATATTTCACCTTGTCCCTGATATCACGGATTTCATCGACCCCGTTATTGGAGGCCGCATCTATTTCCATTACATCTGATATGGATCCATCTGTGATTCCCCTGCAGGAGGGGCATTCGTTACAAGGCTCTGCAACAGGTGCGTGTTCGCAGTTCACAGCCTTTGCTAAAATCTTTGCCGCACTTGTTTTTCCGGTTCCTCTTGGGCCTGAAAAAAGATAGGCATGGGAGAACTTCTGTTGAAGCAGGGCGTTTTGTAAGGTTTTGGTTATATGTTCCTGTCCCACGACATCCTGAAAAAGCTGTGGTCGAAAAACACGATATAAAGCTTGATATGCCACCAATATGCCCTCCTTCTTTCTTATCCTTTCCATTATACCGTAGAAATGGATTCAATTTCAAAAGCAAACATGAAAAGGCTTGATTTATTTTCGCAAAAAGAATAAATAGACAGCAAAAAAACCCACCCTGCAATAGAGTGAGTTTGAATGACTATTTATAACTGCCGTGCACCTTCTGTCGATTAGCCACCATAAGCGTTACTTAAGCAGTTAGCTCGACCCAGGCAACCCTGCGGCACATGAGAGAGTCCGCTTAATGCTGCTTCCTTCCGGACCTGACATGGTTCACGGGTTCCCATTGCGCAGGACCCAGGTGTCAACACCACTTACTTAAGGCAGACCCTACAGCCTGCTAACCTCGAGAAGGGATTCAGCCTCGCTAGAGCGGATTGCGAGTTCAGGGCACCGCTACCTCCCCGCTTAGCACGACAAAATTAAAACCAAAAGGTTCGTGCGTCTTTATGTCCGACGCATTATTTAGTATAAGGGAAAAAAGGAGAAATTGCAACCATAACCAACTGTAAAATATTAGGATCCGTTTTTCGACTGCTTCTTTTTCTCCTTCTTTTCCTGACGAAGCTTTCTGAAAAAATCTGAAAGGAGAGCCCCACACTCTTCCTCCAATACCCCACTCACTATTTCGGTCTGGTGATTAAATCGTGGTTCCTCCAACAGGTTCATTAAAGTACCGGCGCAACCTGCTTTCGGATCAATGGCACCGTACACGACCTTTTGCACTCGCGATAAAACTATTGCGCCCGCACACATCGGACATGGCTCGAGCGTGACATAAAGGGTGGTATTCTCCAACCTCCATGTACCCAGCTGCTTGCATGCTTCATCGATAGCCAGTATTTCGGCATGGGTGATGGATCTCTGAGTCGTCTCCCTCAAGTTATGGCCCCTTGCAATGACCTCTCCATCCAGAACTATTACCGCTCCGATCGGTACTTCCGCCAACCCTTCCGCTTTTTTTGCTTCTTCTATTGCCAGTTTCATGAACCATTCATCGGTTTTTTCCTGCATACCCCGGATTCCTTTCTTTTTACAAGCTTGTTTATATTCTTGACCCCAATTCCATAGACTAATCTGCATGAGGTGATAATACTTGGAGCATACGGCATTACTTATTATAGATATTATCAATGATTTTCAGTTTAAGCACGGAAAAACACTGGCTAAGAAAACCGTTGCCATTGCGCCTAACATTTTAAAACTAAAAAAATACATGAAGGCGAACGGTCTTCCAATCATCTATGTAAACGATCATTATCAGCTATGGCAGGCAGACTATAACAAGATTATGGAGAAATGCAATAATCCACTTAGTAAAAGCATCATTGAAAACCTCTGCCCAGAGGGGGATGACTATTTTCTGATCAAACCGAAGCACTCTGCTTTTTTTGGCACTGCGTTACATACACTTTTGTCCCAGCTTGGAGTAAACTCTCTCATTCTGACAGGTATTGCCGGAAATATATGCGTCCTTTTTACTGCAAATGACGCATATATGCGAGAGATAAAGCTTCTTGTACCAACAGATGCCATCGCTTCTACGGCAGACGAGGATAATGAATATGCAATCACGATGATGAGGAATGTCCTGAAGGCCTCCATATATACGACAGATGCATTGTTGAAGCAGTAAAGAACCTCCTTGCATGTTTCCCTCACTATTCTCATACATTGATAAAGGATGATGAATAGGAGGGACGAACCATGCAAATTCATGTCGTTAGGCAAGGACAATCAATCTACGGGATTTCGCAGGCTTATGCTACGACCCCTGAAGATTTAATAGAAGCAAACGAATTGCCCAATCCAGATAATCTTGTAATCGGGCAGTCGCTCGTAATTCCAATTGTGGGAAGGTTCTATTATGTGCAGCAAGGCGACACACTTGATTCCATAGCAAGGAGGTTCAATACAACCCCACAGCTCCTGGCACGGGTCAACCAATTGAATGCCAATCAGCCCCTGCGCACCGGCCTCAGACTTTATATTCCACCACAATCCAAACGGGAAGCGGAAATCAATGCATATATTGAGCCAAGAGGAAATACGGTTTCCCCTCAGCTCGAACAAAGTGCAAGGAATACAGCTCCTTATCTGACCTATCTCGCACCATTCAGCTTTCGTGTACAGCGTGACGGTTCTCTTGAGGAACCACCACTGAACAACTTCCAGCAAATAGCCGAGGCCAATAATGTCACACTCATGATGGTCCTCACCAATCTTGAAGATGACGGCTTCAGTGATGAGCTCGGCCGGATTATATTGACGAATATGTCTGTCCAAAACAAGTTTCTTGATAACGTGGTAGTAACTGCAAAAAAATATAACTTCAAGGATATCCATTTTGATTTCGAATTCCTGCGACCGGCTGATAAGGAAGCCTATAACACGTTTTTACGAAAAGCACGCGACCGTTTCAAAAAGGAAGGATGGCTCATTTCCACCGCTTTGGCTCCAAAAACAAAGGCAGACCAAAAAGGGAAATGGTATGAAGCCCACGACTACAAAGCACACGGTGAGATTGTAGACTTTGTCATCATCATGACGTATGAATGGGGCTATAGCGGAGGACCACCTATGGCCGTCTCGCCGATCGGGCCTGTAAGAGAGGTGCTTGAATACGCATTGACCGAAATGCCGGGGAATAAAATCATGATGGGACAGAACCTATACGGATATGACTGGACGCTTCCCTTCAAACCCGGCGGTGAATTTGCCAAAGCGATCAGCCCTCAGGCAGCCATCCAGCTTGCCAGTGATAATAATGCGGCCATTCAATACGATGAGAAGGCACAGGCACCCCATTTCAATTATTGGGATAAACAAGGGAAGGAACATAAAGTCTGGTTTGAGGATGCCCGGTCGATCCAAGCAAAGTTTGACTTGTTAAAAGAATTGAACCTGAGAGGCATCAGCTATTGGAAGCTCGGACTCTCCTTCCCGCAAAATTGGCTCCTGATAACCGATAACTTCAATGTGGTTAAAAACCCTACAGCTCGGTGGTATCATCAAGCATATAGATAAAAAGTTCGGAGGCTGAAATGGTATTCAGTCTCTTTTTTTTCATAATTTCCTAATCCATATTTACATCATCTGTGATAGAATGTTAAATGTCTGTCAAAATATTGATGAGTGTTCGGTTTAATTAAGGGGGTTCATTGGATGCAAGCAACACCATTTATTACAGTTGAAGGGCCGATTGGTGTTGGAAAAACCTCACTTGCAAAGAAGATTGCAGAGGAGTTCCAGTATCAGTTATTAAAAGAAATAGTAGACGAAAATCCTTTTCTCGGAAAATTCTATGAAGATATAGATGAGTGGAGTTTCCAGACGGAAATGTTTTTTCTGTGCAATAGATATAAGCAGCTAGAAGATATCGATCGGCTTCATTTACAGAACGGGGCACCGGTTGTATCGGACTACCACATCATGAAGAATCTTATTTTTGCAAAGCGTACATTAAGGGACAAACAGTATGACAAATACCTGCAAATCTACGACATCCTGACATCGGATATGCCTAAACCAAATGTCATCATCTATTTGCATGCAAGTTTGGATACCTTATTAAGTAGGATTGCAATGCGTGGGAGAGATATCGAAAAGAAAATCGACCCGCTTTATCTTCAACAGCTTAGTATGGATTATGATGAAGAAATGGATCGACTAGAACAGATATACCCATCCCTCCCGATCTTACGCTTCAATGGGGATGAAATAGATTTTATACAGCGGGAAGAGGATAAGCAAAAAATCTTCAATCAATTGCGCGATACCTTGAAAAAAGGAGTTATCATTTAATGAATCTACGTGAAAAATACGGCATCCCCTCCAATGCGGTCATTACGATTGCCGGAACAGTCGGTGTCGGAAAATCAACCATGACAAACGCTTTAGCAAACGCACTAGGCTTTCGTACTTCTTTCGAAAAAGTGGATACAAATCCATATCTGGACAAGTTCTATGCGGATTTCGAACGCTGGAGCTTTCATTTGCAGATCTACTTCCTGGCGGAGCGCTTTAAGGATCAGAAGAAGATTTTCGAATATGGCGGAGGCTTCGTTCAGGATCGTTCCATTTATGAAGATACAGGGATTTTCGCAAATATGCATTATGAAAAAGGGACGATGACGAAGGTGGATTATGAAACCTATACAAGCCTTTTTGAGGCAATGGTCATGACACCATATTTCCCTCATCCGGACCTCTTGATCTATTTGGAAGGAAGCTTGGATGATATTCTCGGAAGAATCCAGGAACGCGGACGTCCAATGGAACAGCAAACACCAATCTCGTACTGGGAAGAAATGCACGAACGCTATGAAAAATGGATCAACAGCTTTCACGCATGTCCTGTACTTCGTTTAAATATCAACGAATATGATGTTTTGAGTAATTCCAATTCAGTTGAGCCGATCATAGAAAAGATCTCCCATCATATGAAGCAATCACTTTTGCTAAAAAAATAAGCCGCCTATATAGGCGGCTTATTTATTGTCTCAGACGGCGTCGCTTCCATCTTTGACAATAAAAAAATCGTTACTTTCTCCAATGTAACGAACAATCTCCATTTTATGCGCTTTAGGTAAAATCACCTTTTATAAATAAATCGATGGAGGAGGAAGGGGGATTCGAACCCCCGCGGGTTTTGACACCCCTGTCGGTTTTCAAGACCGATCCCTTCAGCCGGACTTGGGTATTCCTCCGTATCAACAAAAAGTAATATATCATATTTCAAAATAACTTGTCAACGCAATAAAAGAAAAGGATGGAGATTTTTTTCCCCACCCTTTATTTGTTCACTATTTAGTCAAAAATTCCTTGCCACCCATATATGGACGCAATACTTCAGGAATCACTACAGATCCATCAGCCTGCTGGTAGTTCTCGATGATGGCAGCAACTGTACGGCCAATCGCCAGTCCAGAACCATTCAGTGTGTGCACATGTTCAGGTTTACCCTTTGGATCACGACGGAAACGAATACCTGCACGACGTGCCTGGAAGCTCTCAAAGTTACTGCAAGAAGAAATCTCACGATATGTCTCCGCACTTGGAATCCATACTTCAATGTCGTACTTCTTCGCAGCTGTAAATCCAAGGTCTGCTGTACACATGCTCAGCACACGGTATGGCAGTCCAAGAAGCTGCAATACTTTCTCAGCATTACCTGTTAATTTTTCTAGCTCTTCATAAGAATCTTCCGGCTTTACAAACTTCACAAGCTCCACTTTATTGAATTGATGCTGGCGGATTAGACCGCGAGTATCACGTCCTGCAGAACCCGCTTCAGAACGGAAGCATGCACTGAATGCTGCATAGTTGATCGGCAGCTGATCCACACTCAGAATTTCATCCCGATGCATATTTGTAATCGGAACCTCAGCAGTCGGAACTAGGAAATAGTCTTCTTTTTCAATCAGGAAAGCATCTTCCTCGAACTTAGGAAGCTGTCCGGTCCCTGTCATACTTGCACGATTTACGAGATATGGAGGCAGCACTTCCGTGTACCCATGCTCATCAACATGTAAATCAAGCATGAAGTTGAATAGTGCTCTTTCCAAACGTGCACCAAGTCCGCGATAGAATACAAAACGGCTTCCAGTTACCTTGCCGGCACGTTCGAAGTCCAGGATTCCCAACTCATCTGCGATATCCCAGTGTGCTTTTACTTCGTGGTCAAAAACAGGAACCTCGCCCCATTTACGAACTTCCACATTGTCATCCTCGGTTTCCCCAACAGGTACGCTCTCATGAGGGATATTCGGAATGGACATCAGTAAAAGATCCAATGTCTCTTCTACTCCTCTTAGCTCATCATCCAACTCTTTAACTTTGTCTCCAACTTCTCGCATTTCCTTGATCAGATGATCGGCATCCTGCTTTTCACGCTTCATTACAGCGATCTGTTGGGATACTTCATTACGCTTGCTTTTTAGTTGTTCCGTCTGACCCAACAAATCTCTTCTTTTCGCATCAAGCTCTTCAAAACGGTCAAGATCTGTTAAGTCTTCCCCGCGGTGAGTAAGCTTCCCTTTAATTTCTTCAAAATTGGCACGCAATAGTTTTAAATCCAACATTTTTCCTATTCCTCCTTTTTTTAAGAAAACACAAAAAACCCCCGTCCCCATATAGGGACGAGAGTTTGATATCCCGTGTTGCCACCCTTGTTGAAAAAGGCATGTAAAACCTTTTCCCACTTCATTCGATAACGGTAATAATCTTACCGAAGTGACTTACTATACCTGAAAAAGGTAATTCGGTTCACTGCTCAAGGATGGATTCTCAAGTGCTCTACATCGGTTTTCACCAGCCACCGACTCTCTAAAGTAAAACAAGCTGATACTATTTCCTCTCAACGCTTTGGCTATATTTTCTTGTTAACGAATAATTTACTACAAGTTTCTCTTACATGCAATAGTTTTATACACTATTTTATTTAGACTCTTTCACCATATTAACAAAATACTGCGTAATACGGTGATCGTCCGTCAATTCCGGATGGAACGAACAGCCAAGGAATTGTCCTTGTCTTGCTGCTACAATGCGGCCATTATGCTTGCAAAGGACTTCTACATCCTCTCCAACCTCCACGATGTGTGGAGCACGGATAAAGACTCCTACAAAGTCATTGGCCACGCCTGCAATCGTAAGTTCCGCCTCGAAGCTGTCGACTTGACGGCCAAATGAATTACGCTCCACTTTGGCATCCATCAAACCAAGATGCGGCTCCTCATAACCGACAATTTCCTTCGCAATGAGAATAAGTCCTGCACAAGTACCAAAAACAGGCTTTCCACTCGCGCCAAATTCGCGCAATGGCTCCATGAAGGAATATTTATCAATTAAACGACGCATGGTCGTGCTTTCCCCACCGGGAATTATCAGACCATCAATCTCAGCAAGCTGTTCCACTTTCTTTACTACAATTGCCTCTGCTCCAGATGCTTCGATCGATTTCACATGCTCCCGAACTGCACCTTGAAGTCCCAGGACTCCAACCTTCACCATGATTCAAAACTCCTTTACTTACCAGCCACGCTCTTGCATGCGATTTTCAGGTAATAGTGTAGAAATCTCGATGCCTTTCATTGCTGCACCCAAACCTTTGGATAGGCTGGCAATCAACTCATAATCCTGGTAGTGAGTAGTCGCTTCCACGATGGCACGAGCAAATTTAGCCGGGTTGTCGGATTTGAAGATACCGGATCCAACAAATACCCCATCAGAACCTAACTGCATCATTAATGCTGCATCTGCAGGTGTCGCAATACCACCAGCAGCGAAGTTAACTACCGGCAGACGGCCAAGGCGCTTAATTTCAAGAAGCAATTCAAAAGGTGCTCCTAATAATTTTGCTTCTGTCATCAATTCATCTTCGTTCATTCCAACCACTTTACGAACTTGTGCGTTCACTTTACGGATGTGGCGAACAGCCTCCACGATGTTTCCTGTACCAGGCTCACCTTTTGTACGAAGCATGGAAGCACCTTCACCGATACGGCGTGCAGCTTCACCAAGATCACGGCAACCACAAACGAAAGGTACTTTATATTGGCGCTTGTCCAAGTGATACTCTTCATCGGCAGGAGTCAATACTTCACTCTCATCGATGTAGTCTACACCCATCGCTTCTAAAATACGTGCTTCTACAATATGACCGATACGTGCTTTAGCCATTACCGGAATCGTTACAGCCTTCATTACATCTTCCACGATCGTAGGATCTGCCATACGAGCAACTCCACCAGCTGCACGGATATCAGCAGGAACGCGCTCTAATGCCATTACCGCTACTGCTCCAGCTTCCTCAGCGATCTTAGCTTGCTCCGCATTGACAACGTCCATGATGACGCCGCCTTTTTGCATTTCTGCCATTCCACGTTTTACACGATCAGTACCTGTTAATGTCATCGAGAATTCCCCCTGTATGTAGATTAAAATAGTTTTAAATAAAATGGAACTTGTCCATATGATTTTCTTACACGTCCTTTATTTTACCTCAATTCCGACAAAAATCCTAATAAATTTCTTTCGGGTAAAGAAAATCTTCCCGGCCCCGGTATGCCCGGCACATGTCCCCCTTATAAAAAAATAAGTGCAGAAAGACTTGGTAGTCTCTTTGCACTTATCTGTCAGACATTTTATTAAAACAGTCCCTTGATGGAACTGGCAATGGTGGACCAAAGGTCTCCGAAGAATCCTCCAATACCACGCATCGTCAGGACGAACCAATTGGCTTTCTCCACAGCTTCTGTTGTCACAACATCAGCCTGTGCACCACTTTTATTTTCTTCAAATAGGTAGCCGGTCTTATCTTCCCCAGTATATTCGACTGTGAGATATCCAACCTTTGCCCCTTTTTCGATAGGAGCAGTGATTTCTTTCTTTTTGTTTACTACCTTTTCATCAAACACATATATCGGCTCAAATTTCTCTTCTTCGCCACGTTTCACCAATACATTAAGTGGTTCACTTGTTGCAACTTCCACATTCTTCTCTTTCCCTTTTACTACTTTCAAGTTAGAATGTTCATCAATTTGATAGTTGGAAGGGTAGATTTCTTTTACCGTGAAGTTTGCATAACCATAATCGAATAATTTTCTTGTTTCGTCAAAGCGCGCTTCCACATCCGGATTCCCGCTTTCATTCTTCGCATTCATTACCACGGAAATAAAACGCATGCCGTCCTTCTCTACCGTACCGGTGAATGAATACCCGGCAAAGTCCGTGTACCCGGTCTTGATACCATCAACACCTTCATATCCCTTTACAAGGGTAGGGATCATCCAGTTCCAGTTGGACATTTCAATTCTGTCTTCCGTATCTTCGCGGAATACTTTCTTGTCGATGCTTGAAGTCTCCAGAAGTTCCGGGAAATCCTTTAGCAAATGAAATGCAAGCTTGGCTGTGGCACGCGCTGACATCACATTTTCTTCATCAGCAGCAGTGTTTGCTGGGTGCATCCCGTATAGATCTGCATTGTTCAGGCCGGTTGTATTTACAAATTTATAATCTTTCAAACCTAATTCTTCTGCTTTTTCATTCATTTTAACAACAAATGCTTCTTCGGAACCAGCAACCATTTCAGCCAGTGCAATCGTTGCTCCGTTTGCTGAGTAGATGGCCATCGCCTCATACAGTTCCCTTGCATTGTAAGTTCCATCTCTGCGCAATGGAACGTTCGATAAACTGGTATCTTGAGAAATCGTATGAACATATTCAGTTACATTGTACTGATCGTCCCAAGATAATTTTTTCTCATGCACAGCCTCAAGAATCAGGTATTCTGTCATCATTTTTGTCATACTTGCAATTCCGAGTACTGTATCGATATTCTTTTGGTAGATGATTTTCCCTGTGCTTTGTTCAAGTAGTAGAGCAGCTTCCGCATTTATATTTAAATGGTCGTTTTCCTCTGCTTGTACATCCTGTATTGAAAAAATCGTCGTCAATAAAGTAATGGCTATTAAACTAGCAATAAAACGTTGAAGATTATTTTTCACAATAAATTACCCTCCAGAAACTTTTTCACATAGTCGTTATTTTAACACACTATATGCAAAAAAAATAGACAGAGAAAGACTTGTTCTTTCTCTGTCACAACTATGACTATGCGACTATGCGACTATTGTTTGTAATCAAATGGAGTAGTTGGGAGATTCTTTTGTGATTTGGACATCATGTGGATGGCTCTCACGCAGCCCTGCACCCGTCATCTTAACAAACTGGGAATTTTCTCTTAAGGATTGTAGGTCTTTTGTTCCACAGTACCCCATGCCGGAACGAAGTCCGCCAACCATCTGGTAGATTGTGTCAGCAACCGGACCTTTATAAGGAATGCGTCCTTCAATGCCTTCTGGAACAAATTTCTTGTTGTCCTCCTGGAAGTAACGGTCTTTGCTTCCTTTTTCCATTGCACCAACAGAACCCATGCCACGATATACTTTAAATCTTCTGCCTTGGAATATTTCCGTTTCTCCAGGACTTTCTGTTGTTCCACCAAGCATACTTCCGAGCATTACTGCATGACCGCCGGCAGCCAAAGCTTTTACGATATCTCCGGAATACTTGATACCGCCATCCGCGATAATGGATGCACCATGCTTGCGTGCCTCTGTTGCACAATCATACACCGCAGTAATCTGTGGAACACCAACTCCTGCTACCACACGTGTTGTACAGATGGAACCAGGTCCAATCCCTACTTTGATCACATCTGCTCCTGCTTCAATCAAATCCTTTGTTGCTTCGGCTGTTGCCACATTTCCTGCAATGATGTTCAGCTTTGGATATTTGCTTCTGATTTTCTTCACCGTATCCAATACCCCTTGCGAGTGACCGTGAGCAGTATCCACAACGATTGCATCCACACTCGCCTGAACTAATTTTTCAACTCGAAGCATCGTATCACCTGTCACCCCGACAGCTGCCCCTACCAGCAGTCTGCCTTGGTCATCCTTGGAGGAATGAGGGAATTCAATAACCTTTTCAATATCCTTTATCGTGATAAGACCCTTTAAGATGCCTTCACCATCAACTAGAGGAAGCTTTTCAATTTTATATTTCTGTAAGATGCTTTCCGCTTCTGCTAAAGTCGTACCTACAGAGGCAGTTACAAGGTTTTCTTTTGTCATGACATCGGAAATCGGAATGGAAAAATCTTGGATAAAACGCAGATCACGGTTAGTAAGAATACCCACAAGCTTTTGCTCTTCCTTGCTATTCACTATCGGCACACCGGAGATTCTGTACTTGCCCATTAAATGCTCTGCATCAAACACTTGATGATCGGGAGTTAAAAAGAAAGGATCCGTAATAACGCCTCTCTCTGAACGTTTTACTTTATCCACTTGCTCTGCTTGCTGTTCAATAGACATGTTTTTATGGATAATCCCCAGTCCACCCTGTCTCGCCATTGCAATAGCCATCTCTGCTTCTGTCACAGTATCCATACCAGCACTGATAATCGGTATATTCAACTGCAAGGTCTCTGTCAGCTTCACCTTTAAACTAACATCTCTAGGTAATACCTCAGACTTGGCTGGTACGAGTAATACATCATCAAAAGTTAATCCTTCTTTTGCAAATTTGCTTTCCCACATGACAAAATTTTCCCCCTTCTTTTCCTCGAATATATTTATAGTAGATTATCAACTGGACAAAATACTGTCAAGGATACTATTATAAGTTGGATTTTTCTAAAAATTTAATTTATATCCAAATCAACCGAGGAAGTGGAAGAAAAACATGGCTCACTCTAATTTAAATCTTTTTCACCCATTCCAATCTGTAGAAACCGCCCAGAAATTACTAAAAAAAAGCTATCAGAAAAACCAGGTGGAAAACTATGAGCAAAAGAGCTATCAAAACGCTTACAGCTTCATTTACTTTATTGAGCACGGATTAACCTACCTTCAGCAAACCAAAAACTCACCTCTCTCCATAAAACCAGTCCTTTTATTTTATGGAATGATACAACTGCTAAAAGCTTGCCTGCTAACTGTTGATCCCTCCTATCCGGAATCAACTGCAGTATTGGCACATGGAGTATCTACAAGAAAAAGAAAGAAACAAAGCTATGAATTCATCCAGGACGAAGTGAAGATACAAAAGAACGGCCTATTTTCGCACATTAGCGACAAAATGTTTCATGTGAAACAAATGGAAGGGACGAAATACTCCATGCAAGAACTTCTCTACTCCATTCCGGAGCTGGAAGAAGCCATTAAAATCACAAAAAATAAAATACCTTTCTATCCGATTGGACTGGCAACTGATTCCACTGTTTCCATTCCTTTAACCATCCTTGATGACTATAAAATGACGCAAGATCGATTTATTCAGTATTTCCAAACCCACACATCCTTCAAGCATCTTGAAAATGAACAACCCAAGCAGATGATTACCTTCAGCAGCACTCAGGAAAATCAGTCCTTAAGCTATTCACCACTGCTCTATCATCATCAAAACTCGATGCTCTATATTACACGAAAAAAAGAGCATTTCACTTTCTTTCCAGAGGTGCTTGTACATTACCTCTTGCTCTATAACCTGAGTATGATCTGTCGCTACGAAACAGAATGGTGGGGAGAACTCCTCCACACCTTCAACAGCAGTGACCTATCACTCATCATTCAATTCCTAGATATCACCGCAGAAAAAACAGCACACTACCTACACACATTCCTAATGCGGGTATTTGATATCCAAGACTAAGTAAAAGCCGGGCACAGGAGGCATCCCTTACTTCCTCTGCCCCCACTCCAATGCCTGCCTCGCTCACCATTCCCCCCACAACATCAGTGCCTTGCCCCTCCCTCCACTACCCAACCTCTTTCTCCCCAAAACAAAAAAAGAGGGGCCTGGCACTACTAAGTACCGTCCCCTCACCACACTCATCTAAAGAACAATAAACAAAACAACTTCCACACCCACACCAGTGCCTGGCCCCTCCTCCCACCACCCAACCTCTTTCTCCCCAAAACAAAAAAAGAGGGGCCTGGCACTAATAAGTACCATCCCCTCACCACACCCATCTAAAGAACAATAAATAAACAAACTTCCACACCTCACCAGTGCCTGGCCCCTCCACCCACCACCCAACCTCTTTCTCCCCAAAACAAAAAAAGAGGGGCCTGGCACTAATAAGTACCATCCCCTCACCACAAAAATTACAAAGAACAAAACCAAAACAAAAAAAGACCAGCACCTAAGCACTGATCTTCCCTCTAAACTTGCCTGGCAACGTCCTACTCTCACAGGGGGACAGCCCCCAACTACCATCGGCGCTGAAGAGCTTAACTTCCGTGTTCGGTATGGGA
>NZ_JBHVHV010000031.1:0-22978 GCF_042800035.1 Sutcliffiella sp. NPDC057660 | reverse complement strand
AAGTTCTTATTAAGACATAGTAACTTGGACTTAAGAGGAAAACCTACAATATACTCCACTAAAAATTATTATCTTTTTTACTATAAGACTAAGTACCTCAGAGAAGTTTCATTTTTCTTACCAAAGCATGGGGATGATGAATTCAAGAACAAAGTTGAGAAAATAATTAAATCATGCAAAGCTAATCTAAAAACACCTATTAAAGATAAAACTTAATCTACTTAGGAGCTTTTCTTTAATAAAATATTAAATGAATGTCTTCAACAAACTGGAGCTTTTGTTAAATAAGCTAAATCAGTAATGAGCCAAAAATATGCAAGTTCTTATTTAGAAAATGCACGTTTCTGAATACTTCCATAATCTGCATTTTTAAAATACCAGATACAAAAAAATGAACTTAAACTAAATGGCAGTTGAAGAAGTAATGTGAAAACAAAGGGGGAAAAAACAATGAATAATATGGATGAAAAATTATTTCAATTTTATCTTGAACTTAAAAGTCCTGAAGCCGGTGTTTGGAATACCTCTCCTCAATGTTTACATACTGAAATGAAAACAAGGAATTATATAAGAAAATCCTTTGAGATTACTGAAGGAATGCAAGTTTGTAATGTGGGAATAGGTACTGGCGATTGGGATGATTTTTTAGGTTATTGGATAAAAGACAAAGGAAATTTAACAAGCATTGAAATAGATAAAGAAATATGTGAAATATTTGCATATAGACAAACGAGGGAAGGACATCCAAATCCTTCTAAAGTAATATGTAAGAGCATTTTTGATACTGATTTACCTGAGGGGAAATTTGACATTGTTACACTTATTGGCTCAGCTATCAAAGAAATAGGCGAATTCGAAAAATGTCTAGATGCCTGTTTTAGTTTATTAAAAAAGGGTGGATACCTTATGTTTATGGCACACCAAAAATATTCCCCTTTTGAAGTGATAGAAGAATACATAAGAAATACAGATCATCTCTTAGAAAAGCAAGATGTTTACGATGATTTTCCTGAATATCCGTTTTATATTTGTAAAATTAAAAAGTGAATTAACTTGCGGTGCGTTTCTTCAAGGAGGAGATCGCACCTTTCTAATTGAAGTAAAGATAGAGGAGTAGCTTAAAAGCTTTTTTAGGAGGAGAGCCTTTATGAGTAATTCATATATGGATATTGCTTTAGTAGTAGGTCCTGACAGTAATCTTGAAGCACAAGCAATACGTTCAAGTTTAGAAGCATTTAATGTACGAGTATTAACTTATTGGATTGGGCGTCCGAATGACTTCATAAAAATTTTGTCAGATGAGGATGCTGATTGTATCATCCTTTCATTCCACGGAGTTGAAAGCGAATTAGTTATGCCAAAGCTTGGTGAAATGGTTTATGAAGAAAATGAACCTAGAAAAAATTTTGGTGCAAAGGAAATTCTTGAATATGGTAAGCTTAATAATCAATTAGTTATTGGTAATGGATGTACATTGGGATCCTCTGAATTAGCAAATGCATTTCTTAATATTGGATGTAAAACATACATTGGTCCAAGTGATTACATAGATGGAAATGCAACATTGTATTTTATAATACGTTTCTTTTATGAAATTTTATCGAATAAAAGGACAGAAAAAGAAGCTTATGAATTAGCGAAATCTACGGATAAGGAAACAAGTTTGTATGAATGGTATTCTGTTGATACATAATTGAGACCATTATTGTTGTCTTTTAAGATTATCTTGAAATCGAGTCTTCTGTTAAATGGAGCAATTGCAGCATAATAATCGCTCTTCATTATTGAAGATTTGGGTAAGATTGGGCAGCAAATTGAGTTAAAGGGAGAGGTTCTAACTGGAATGGTTTAAATTTGTGTACATTTTAGCATTAGTTTTTTGTCTTCTTGCTTCTATTCAGTTTTATTCGTTTTGGAAACGTTTTAAAAATCTTAAAATTGGCCATACACTTTCAAACGAATTTGTAAATAAAAGCAGGAAGGATATTAAGGTTGCAATAGCTTTTTCAGGTATTGGTTGTATTTTTGGGTTAATAGGAGTTCTGATAAGCCCTTTTTAATATATTTTGTAGCTGCCTTGTTCAAGTAAAGGGAGCGATTGCAGTACAGCGTGAATGCAATTTCTTATTGAACAATTAGGTAGGATCGTTTAAGAAAAGCAGTAATGTAAAATAGAATAAAAGAGGTTAATGACAAAAGAAGGTAATTAAATATTTTTAAAAAATATTTAATCAATATTATTGGCACGGGGGATATGTATGAGAACTAATTTTAATCTATTATTACTTGTTATCTTTTCATTTGGGATAACTCTCGGTTGTAGCAACGAAACTGTCAAACCTAATAGTCCTGAAAATACTACTTGGTTAATGAAATCAGCAATAGATAATGATGATTATGAAAGTTTTAACTCATTGTTTTCTGATGGGAGGAAAGGGAGTATTACCGAAAGTGATTTCAAAGAACTTAAAGATATAACAACAGCACGTGCTGGGTACACAAGGTATGAATTAGTAACCTTTGATAACGGAGAGATGCTGTTGGTAAGGCTTACGGCAGCTGATGGAAACAATGAAATTGAAATAGAAGATGTGATTGTGGTTCCAGAAGATATGAAAGAATTATTCAATTAATAGACTTTGTTATTAAAGTAACTGCTAGAGTTCATTATGTAGGGCCAAATCATCGTATGGGACATCTTTTCCACGATGGAATTTAATATGTGATAGAAATCCACATTGACGGTTCTATTGTATGCTGGAAACCGTCCATATGCTTCTAAAAAAATAAGCCAGGGTTTATTGCCCCTGACCTGGTTATGGACTATTGCTTTTTCATAATACCTGCTGCTTGAAGCTTTGCTAATAGCTCGTTAAAGTCTGCTACTAACTCAGGTAGTGTAGCTGCAGTAGAGTCAGCTTGGTGCTCTATTTGAAAACTAACCTCATCGGGTTGTATCTTAATGAGCGTGCCTAATCCTGGAATAAGCTTTTTAGCCTCGTGTGCCATAGTTGCCACCTCCTTATTTCTCAAAATCCTCACCGCTTCTTTCAGGAGTTAATGCCCATATTAACCCAATGGTGTTTGGTGGAACGCTGGCAAGCAGGAACCACCAGTTGCCGGTAGCACTAGAAAGAATAGTAAATATAATAAGTGAAAAAACCACAATGGAAATCCCGAATTTGACTTTAGAAGGCTTCAATGGCTCTGACATATTCATATTGATGGACAAGATCACGCCTGTAATGCCCCAGCTCGCCAAATGAACAAGCATAATGACTCCAAGAACCATGGCTGCTCTTAGTTCCATACCGAACATGATTAAAGTAAATAATAAATAGATGGAAGCAAGGGTGAAGAACCAAGAAATGGATCGAGCCTTCTGCCAAATATGGTCATGTAATTCATCCAAACCACGCTGCTTTTTGGAAATGCTGCGTCCGAACCACCAGCTTAATATACCAATTACAGCACCCCCATATAATCCAATCAACCCACCTATTTGTACCTCCATTATTCCTCTCCCCCTTCTTCTAAAATAAAGACCTCTTCAATGATGCAATCGAATACCTTTGAAATGTTGTATGCCAATTCGAGTGATGGGTTATATTTTCCAGATTCGATGGCAATGATTGATTGTCTCGAGACTCCTACCTGTACTGCTAGATCCTCTTGCGTCATCTTCGTAGCTTTGCGCAGATCTTTGATGCGGTTTCTCATCGTTTCCTCAACTCCTAACACTTTTGTAAAGCTAGCTTTACAATCGGTTGTAAGTAAAGTCTACTTTACATTTCGGATAATGTCAAGGGCGCTTTACATCATTTTGATATAGGAATCAATTACGGGTTTGATCTTAACAATTAATCGCATTGGCTCAGAATCTTGATCACTAATTTTTGAAATAAAGCATTGAAGTAATTATGAAAGTCAGTGACCTTTTCGCTGTTTCCATTGACGAATTGTTAAGTAGTCATGAGGAATTGAAAGAGAAGGTGATAAAAGATAGTAAGCACTTGGCGTATCCGAAGCTGAAATTCTCCTTTGATGTATTATTTTTAGCAGGTGTTGCATTAATGGTGATGAAAATTGGAGTCCTCATAATGAACAAATAAACTGATTTTATTTTTACGTTCTATGGTGGATCATTCTTATGGAATTTTGGCCCTTTAATCCTGATGGTCGGAGCGGGGATCGGTTCTGGTATGGTGAAGGAGAAGTATCGGGAAGATTAATGATGAAAAACATTTCAACCGGACGAAAATTACATTATTAACTGGCGAGTTTAATGGAGCTAAAAAGAAAAAAGTCGATTCCGCGCATAGGAAATCGACTTTTCCACTACCTGACAGGCAATTCCACCACAAATGATGTTCCTTCATCTACTTTACTCGTTACATGGATCTGTCCATCATGCAGCTGCACAATCTTTGCCGCAATGGAAAGACCAAGTCCCGTTCCTTCGGTTGTTCGGGTTCGAGCTGAATCTGCCCGATAGAAGCGGTCGAATACCCGCTCCAAATCTGTAGGGCTCAATCCCATGCCTGTATCTTTAAAGGTGGTGAATAGCTTATCTCCTCTTTCCTCCATGGATAGATCGATTTGGCCACCAGGCTTGTTGTACTTGATCGCATTAGAGAGCAGGTTATCCCAAACTGAATGGAGCAGGGAGGAATCAGCAGTGATTTCTATATCGGGCAGGGAGTAGCTTAGCATCATCCCTTTATCACTGATTAGCCATTGATAGTTCCGTACCAAATCCCGCAGCTGCTGCCCCACGTTGAAAGGACCCTTTTTCACGATAGAATCATCGCGATCCAAAGAGGCAAGAAGCAATAGCTGCTTGGTCAAGATGGAAAGTCTCGTGGTTTCGTCTTGGATGATGGATACATACTGGCTTCGTTCTTCCGGACTGATTGTTTCTTTTTCGAGTAGCTTGGTATATCCCTTGATATTGGAAAGCGGGGACTGTATATCATGGGAGATGTTCGAAATGAACTCCTTCCGCATGTCCTCCATCTGCTCCAACTGCTTGGCCATCCGCACAAAGCTTCGGGAAAGCTCACCCAGCTCATCATGGCGATTGCTATCGAGCTTCACGTGGAAATCGCCTTTAGAGAGGGAGGTGGTGGCTTTTGTCAGTTTGGAAATGGGCTTCACCAGATATTTGGCACTGAAAAGAACCATCACGATGCTCAGCAAGATCGTGAGGAGAAGCAGCCAGGCAAATAAATAATGCATCTCATTAAATAGAAGCTTAATATCGGGCCGTAGAAAGAGTGCATAGTTTTCTCCGTTATGAGTTAAAGGAACCCCGATGGTATTCTCCAGGTCATTGGCAAAAAAGCCTGTTACAAACATCTCTTGCGGATACCGAAGAATACCATGATAGACATTCCCCGCGAGTACCGCTTTCTTGGTTGGATCAGAAAGGTCCTTCTCTTTGAAGGTTGCTCCAAAAGAAACTTCCTCACCAGTGCTATCCACAAGGTAAAGCTGATATCCGATGGTAGAAACGTTTTCGAGATAGTCATTCAAGCTGACTCCCGGATGTTCGTCTGCAAATTCAGCGATGGATTGAGCGAACCTGGTGGTTTTTTCATCGTTTTCGGGTTTTAATTTTTGCTGATAATAGGCATTGGAGATGAAAAAAGCAAGCACACTACTGGTTATCATGATTCCGATTGTCGTAAATACAAATTTCGTGTAGAGAGATTTCATTCGCGTTTTGCCTCCAATGAATACCCGACGCCCCGTACGGTTTTAATCTGAAAATCATTTGTATATGTTAACAGGCGTTCTCTTAATCTTTTTATATGAACATCTACCGTCCGTTCATCGCCTTCATAGTCAAAGCCCCAAATCTGTTCAATCAGATGATCCCGCTTGAACACCTGCAACGGGTTTGCCATCAGAAAATACAACAGTTCAAATTCCTTCAGGGGTAAAAGGATAGTTCTGTTCTCGATGGTCACTTCATAGCTCTTTTTATTTATCACTGTATTCCCTATGCGAAGAACGGTATCCTCCGGCTGCTTGTCATACCGGCGTAGCAGTGCTCTTATCCGGAAGCTCAGCTCTTTCGGTTCGAACGGCTTCACTAGATAATCGTCCGTTCCCGCCTCGAATCCCTGCTCCTTATCCTCGATCTGATTTTTGGCTGTCAACAGGATAACGGGGATATGATAGCGGCTTCTGATCTCCTTCGTTAAGGTAAAGCCATCTATAAAAGGCATCATCACATCGACCACCGCCAAATGACAAGTCTGCTTATGGAGGATTTCCAGTGCTTCCATTCCGTCCTTTGCCTGGAATACTTGATATCCCTGCTCGGAAAGATGGATTCTTACAAGGTTTAGAATATGGATATCGTCATCAACGATCAATATATTGGTCATTCTGTATACTCCTATTAGATAAAATCACTCATTTTTACTGTATCTTTAAAAATGGTCCGGTGCAAACTGGGAGTAGGAAATGTAGATGTTTCCTCCTGCAAAATGAGGCCGTCGCACATTCTGATGATACGATCGGCAAATGGCAGCATCGCTTCGTCATGGGTGACCATCAAGGTGGCAATGTTCAGCGTATCCGTAAGTTCACGGATCAATGACAGCACATCTTTGGATTTTTTGGAATCCAGGCTTGCGGTTGGTTCATCGGCGAAAAGAATTTCAGGCTTATGGATGATGGCACGTGCAATGGCCACCCGCTGTTTTTCCCCGCCGGACAGGGAAGCAGGATAGGCATTTCTCCGATGGTCCATTTCAACGAGTTTCAGGATCCTTGCTATTTCTTTTCTTTGTTCCATTCTGGTTAATTTCGATTCCGACACATCCAGCATCAGCTTCAATTGCTCTTCCACGGTAAGAAACGGAACGAGATGGGCCGATTGAAAGACGAAGCCGAATTTTTCTGCCCTTATTTTCCTGATTTCCTCCTGATCCATTGCATGCAAGCTTTTCCCTTCCATGAGGATTTCGCCGGCTGAAGCAGGTTGAAGTCCGGCTGCGATGGTAAGCAGGGTGCTTTTACCGGATCCTGAAGCCCCTACCAAAGCGGTTAACTTGCCTTTTCTCAGAGAAAGATGGACACCTTTCAATATTTCCTCCTGCACATCACCTTGAAGGAACGATTTTTTCACATGATTCATTGAAAAGAATGCCATATTACACCTCTCCTTGCTGAATGGCTTGTAGTGCTTGGGATTTTTTAATCTGAATCCCGGAAACAGAAGCTCCAATAAATCCGATTAAGAGAAAGACCATAGACAGTTGCATGGTTGCTTGAAGGGACAAATGAAACGGCATTCCTTCCGGGGCAACCAGTTGGAAGCCTTGGCTCATTGCCGCTGCCAGACACAGTGCCATTGCCGTGATACAAAGCATCTGCGTCCACATCATCTTGAATAAGGCGCTTGTTTTTAATCCGAGCGCTTTTAATATCCCATACAATCCGATCTTTTGGACATTCATCATATAGAAGAAGATGGCAAACAGCATGCCACTGATAACGACCAAAAACCAGACAATCATGTTAAGGGACATCTGCTCCGCGGTGTAACTTGGAATCGTCTGGAGAAATTGTTTTTTTGTGAATGTTTCCAAGCCTGCTATTTCTTCAACCTTCTCCATTCCCGGTATGAAAATCAATTGCATTTCCTTCACCCTATGCATGAGCTTGTAGTCGTCCATGTTAATGAAAGCAACTGGTGCATGGCTGAATTTCTTCTGGTCGAGGAAACCTTTAACGGTGAACTCTTTACTAGATGAAGGAACGGTTAGGCTATCTCCTTCTTTTATCCCCTTACTTTCCATCGAACGATCGAGGAGAATCTCCCCGGGTTGAACATCCATAAAATGCGGTGAATCGGTAGAGGTGACAAACGCAACGCTTAGTGGCTTGTCGCTCCTATCATGCACAAATCCCATTTGAATAGAAAGTGCCACCGCATTCGTCTGAACGTTTAACGTTTCTTCCTGGATGCTGCTCTCAATTCTCGACAGATTATAGGATTCATCTGCGTCCTCCGCCATGTAGAATTGCCCCTCAGGTAAATCCTTGACTAATGCAGCATTGTCCTGTGATAAACCGTTGGCCAATCCAGAAATGATAAACGTCAAAAAACTGATGAGAAACACAATGGAACCAAAAATCAGAAACCTTATTTTATTCTTTCTCATTTCTTTCCACGCAAGATTCATTGGGATACCTCCTTTATTTGTGACCAACTTAACAAGGGCCTCATTTGTAAACTTAGAATATATCTTTTATATGAACGGAAGATGAACGGATTTTTACATAGAAGTCCCTTGCATTTAAGATGATAAAAATTTATTGATAAACAATAAATTGAGATGTATCATTAAGGAAAATAATAGAAAATGAGATACAGGTATGAAACTGGGAACCACCTCAGCTGGTGGTATTTGAGAAGGGGGATAATTGAATGAAGAAGCTAATGCTTATCGTTTTCCTGGTGCATAGCCTAGTTGCTTGCAGCAGTTCCACGGACGGCATCCGGCCTAAAGAAGATACAGTAGTCGTGGATGTTAAGAATAATGCGGATTATGATATCTACATGCTTGAATTAAGCTGGTATCACACTGAAGAATTGAAAGGTTCGCAGGGGACGATGAAAGCCGAAGATGGTCCCAAACTGAAAAAGGGAGAGTCCCTTCAGTTTGAACTGACAGAAGCGGATTTGTCATTGGATGGGGAAGTGTTATTTGAACTTGCTCTTATCGATGTGAAAGATGATCGGAAAAGAATCCTCATTGGAGAAAAATTCCCTCTGAATCTGGAAAAGGGGAAGGTATACAGCTTGGAAATCAGAGGGGATAAGCAAAGTAATCTTGTTGTGGCTGCAATAAATGAATAAATACTGAAGGCATGGGAAGATTCCCAGCCTTTTTTGCGCTTTGGGGCATTACTCAGGTCCATCATCGCACATTATTCATTCCATTCAGTTATTCCATTCAAATCACTATAAATACGATTAGGAGATAGATTAAGTTTTTCCTCCGGAAGGTTAGCGCGATTAATCCAAGCGGTTTGAAAACCGAAATTTTTGCACCTGAAATATCCCATCCATTCGAGGAGATGAATAATACCTCTTCCCGCTCTAAACCAAGTTGCTTTAATGCATATCTATAGGAAGCGGGAGTAGGTTTATATTGCTTGATTTCATCGACGCTTATAATCCGATCAAAATGAGGGGTCAATCCGGCGTTTGTTATAAGTGAGTCAAGCATATCCGGAGTTCCATTTGAAAAGATTGCTAGTTTATTCTTACTCAATTTCTTTAAGACCCCTACCACTTCAGGGTAAAGCGTCAAGTGGGAATAGGCACTTATCAGAGTTTGTTCTGTTTGGTTGCTCCATTCTTCTTTGTGTTCTTTAAGTGTATATCGTAAGGCAGCCTTTGTTATGCTCTGAAAACCTTCGTAATCTCCCATCAATTGTCTTAAGAAGGAGTATTCTAGCTGTTTTTTTCTCCAGGTAAGGCTGATGCTATCTCCTTTTTCAGGGAATAGTTCCTCACATTTTTCTTTCACTGAATGAACATCAAATAGTGTGCCGTACACATCAAATAGGTAAGCTTTAATAGGAGTAACCATCTGAGAAAAACCTCTCTCTCCATATAATTGTAAAAAAACGAGTATGAATAATCATACCCGCTTTTTCCGTATATTCAATCAGCCTTTAAGATTCTTTTTAATATATTGAACAATCTTTCTCAGTTCTGTTGCAGTTGGACGGCCAAAAGGGCTTGTTTGTCTTTGTTGATAGAGCAGCTTTCCTTTTTCATCTATTAGAAAATAGGCAGGCTCGCCATGCGTTCCATGGTCTTCATAAGGTGCATCTGCTCCATGATAAAATACATCGTATGCTTTCAATGCTTCGAGCTTTTCATCGGATAGAACGGGAAAACTAAGCTTGTGCTCTTCCGTCATCTCTTTCAATGCATCCAGGTTGTCCGTAGATACCGTAATAATATGAACATTTTTTTCTTTGAAATATCCGACGTTTTCTTCCAAAGCTTTTAAATCCTGTATACATACCGGGCACCAGGATCCTCTGAAGAAAATGAGAAGATGCCAACTTTCGTGTTTTTCTATGTGGTCGCTAAAGTTAAAATTTTCTCCGTTTGTCATTGGTAGGGAGAAATTTGGTGCAGCATGATTTGATTCTAGCTTGCTCATAATAAATGCCTCCTTTTTTATATCTTTCTATTACATAGTATCTCTTTTGACGCTGACAGTATGTAATCTTCCTTACAATTCATCAAGTAGCCGATAAGCTCTGTCTGCGTCAATGGATAGCTTTAACCCCTTCTTAATTAGTCCTTCTTTCTTTAATTGGCTTAGGATGGCGCTCGTTGTCTCGCGTGTCGACCCTATCATGTTTGCAATGTCTGCATGCGTTAGAAGCATGTTGATGGTCTGCCACTCTTTTTTCCTTCTCCCAGTTTTTTCGCTAAGTTTCAACAGAAGGAATATAATTCGATATTTGACATCGCTTAGAGCGATTTTCTCACTCATGGAGTAGACTTCCTTTAAACGGTTAGATAGAATGCTGATGAATTTTATCGCGATTTTAGGGTTCTTTTCAATAAACTCCTCGAATTCCTCCACCCCAATGACGCAGAGATATGTATCAGTCATTGCCTCGGCATACATTTGATCATCAGTCAGAGATAAAGTGGAGGTTTCCCCGAAAATGTTTCCATCGGTCAGAATATCAACGGTAAATTGTTTGCCTTGCGCGTTCATTCGATACAAGCGGACCTGTCCTTTTTTCAATAAAAACAGTGCAGAAATGGGGTGATCTGGAGAAAGGATAACGGTTCCCTTTCTGACGGGGCGCATCTCACTTAGTTCGTCTATCTCTTTCAGCTCTTTCATCGGTAATTCGTCGAAAAGCGTGATTTGGGAAAGCTGCATGATCTTATCCATAGATTTTCTCCCTTTACATTCATTTTGTAAGCTGGATTACGGAAATAAATAACCAGCCTGATAAAGTTAATTCAGGGGGTTATACAGATGATTACAGTCTATACAATAGATGGGGAATAACGGTGTTTCTGTGTAAAAGCCCATCTGGAAAAATATCAGATCCCTTTTATTGAAAAGAATATCCTGGTGGTGACTGATGCAGCGAGGGAGCTACAGGAAATGATCGGAGAAGTAACGGCTCCGGTTGTCCTGACTGCTCAATCTATGTATAAAGGCAGAACAATGTTAAAGCTAATATCCTCTTCAGAAACCACTAGATAAGTAAATCATAACAGGGATGTAACTTATATAAAAATAAAGAGTACTAAAGTCAGTATTACCTGCACACTCGACAGAACATTAAAGTTCTTACCATACACCCATTAATAGTATGATAGGTATATCTGATACAAATAGTGAAGGGGAGAAGCCATTCATGATAAAGAAGCTTGCCGCAATGATCATATCCATTCTTTTGCTTGCAGCCTGCCAGTCTGAAAAGGGTCAAAGTGCAGAGGATCTACTGCAGAAGGATTGGAGTGAAATAGAAAAGTCCGCAAGTGGGACGACTGTCCGCATGTATATGTGGGGAGGAGATGACGGGATCAACCGTTATATGGATGAATTTGTCGCCCCGCGCTTGAAAGATGAGCATAATATTACGCTCGAGCGGGTTCCGATGGATACGAACGAGATCCTGCAAAAGCTGTTCAATGAAAAGAAGGCCGGCAAAGAGAAGGGGACCATTGATGTTATCTGGATCAACGGCGAGAACTTCAAAAATGCCAAGGACAATGAGCTCCTGGTCGGCCCTTTTACAGAGAAGCTGCCGAATGTGCAGGAGTATGTCGACACCGAAAGCCTCGATATCCAGTATGATTTCGGGACGGAAGTGGAAGGATTGGAGGCGCCATGGGGCAAGGTGCAGTTTGTATACTTCTATGATGCAGAGAAGGTAGCTGACCCTCCCAAATCCTTCGACGAGTTGAAAGCCTGGGTCAAGGAGAATCCAGGTAGATTCACGTATCCGGAAGCTTCCGATTTTACGGGGAATGCATTTTTGAGGCATCTTTTATATGAAGAGGTGGCAAGTCCCGACACATTATTAGAGGAAGGCTATAGTGAAGACTTGCTGGAAAAAGGGGAGGAGAATCTCTGGAACTACCTCAGGGACATCAAGCCTTATCTATGGAGAGAAGGGAAAACATATCCTTCCGACCTGACGGAGCTCGACCGCCTTTATAACCAAGGGGAAGTGTGGATGACATTCGGGTATAACGAAGCGCGTGCCGAGAGTTTGATCAAAGACGGAAACTTCCCTAAGAGCACGAAATCCTTCATTATGGACTCCGGTTCGATAGGCAACACGCACTTCCTGGCGGTGCCGTTCAACAGTCCGAACAAAGCAGGGGCAATGGCAGCCATCAATTATCTGCTATCCCCGGAAGCACAGCTATCAAAGTATGATTCCACCTACTGGGGAGAAAACATTGCATTGGATCCTACAAAACTATCGGAAGAAGACAAGGCTAAGCTGGAGTCGATGGATAGAGGAGCTTCTGTCCTGCCGCCGGAGGTGCTTGCAGAAAAGAACCTTCCGGAAGTGGATGCGAAGTATGTGAACTGGTTAAAGGAGCATTGGATCAATGAAGTGGTCAAGACAGACTAAGCAATTTATGGCCTTTCTGCCTGCACTTATCCTGATCACCCTTGTCGTCCTCTATGCACTCTTTCTTTCCTTTTGTGAAAGTGTCGCCTGCAGTACGGGCTGGACGTGGGAGCATTATTCGGCATTGTTCGAAGAGGAGCGCTTCCGGGATTCGATGACCTACAGTCTAATTATCGCAGGTGTCTCCACCCTTTGCTCCCTTGTGATCGGGTTGGGTGTGACAAAGCTCTTGCATCATAGGCTTTTGAGTGGAAGGTCGCGGAGCCTGCTTTGGCTGCCGATGCTTTTTCCACACTTTGTCTGGGGATACATGATGATCCTCCTGTTCTCACAGACGGGCTGGCTCTCATCGATTCTCCATCAAATGGGTGTCATCGAGACCTCGTCCTCCTTTCCGCTGATCATTCAGGATGAATACGGAATTGGCATCATCCTTACGTATATATCAAAAGAGGTCCCTTTTGTGGTCCTGCTCCTTTTGCCGGTGTATATGAATATGCCTAAGGAGCTGCCACAGGTGGTAAGGACTCTTGGGGGAAGCAGGTGGAACGTCTTCAAGACGGTCGAATGGCCATGGGTCTATCCGGTGCTGGTCGAGGCGGGGATCATTGTCTTCGCCTTTGTCATCGCAGCCTTTGAACTTCCTTATCTGCTCGGCACAACATACCCGCAAATGGTATCGGTCGTCGCGTATGAATGGTTCTTCCAGGGAGATTGGAGCAAGCGGCCACTATCTTTTGCATTTATGATTTGTATTACGGTCCTCATTCTTTTCATTACGGCAGTTGCCTCCACCTCGATGAACAAGAAGCGCTATCAGATGATGAGGGGAAATAACTAGAAAATGGATGATTCTATGAAAAGAACTTGGCATTTCGTGTGGGCGCTATTCTTTCTCACACCTGTCCTATTACTTTTATTAAATAGTTTTGCCTTCAACTGGAGATGGCCAGAGGTGCTGCCTCCCGGTTTAAGCCTGAGGGGCTGGTCGGTACTTATGAGAGAGCCGCAGCTGATCCGAGCGGTGCTTACAAGCTTTGTAATTGGGATCAGTGTTATTTTCCTGAACTTTGTCATCGCCCTGCCTGCAGCAAGAAAGCTCGCCTTTCACTCTTTCAAAGGAAAAGCATGGCTTGAAACCCTGCTGATCCTCCCAATTCTAATACCCAGTCTCGCAGTGGTAATGGGGATTCATATTGCCATGATTCGGGTAGGGTTAAGCGACACAATCCTTGGTGTGATTATAATCCACCTGATTCCGACGGTTCCCTATTCGATCAAGATTTTCCGCGCCGGTTTTGAAAGGCTTGGCGTAGGCTTTGAGAACCAGGTGGTGACACTTGGCGGGAACAAGCTGTACGCATTCTATTCGGTGTACCTTCCGCAGATGATCTCAAGCTTTCGCAGTGCAGTGTTTCTCATTTTTGTCATCTCACTCAGTCAATTCGCCCTCACCGCCATCATCGGGGGAGGGAATGTGCTGACCTTGGCCCTGCTGTATTTTCCTTATTTGAACAGTGTCGACACCTCGGTGATCGCAAGCTTTTCGCTCTTGTTTGCGATTCTTCCGATATTGGTGGTCATCCTGTTTGAAGGTATGTTCCATTTAATGAATCCCTATAAAAACCGTTCTTTCAGGAAGTGATTTTACATGATAGTCATTCAGGATATGAAAAAAAGCTATAAAAAGTCGTCGTCCGTTTTTGAATCGGTCAGCTTTACGATGGCAAAGGGGGAAATCGTCAGCATTGTCGGTCCATCAGGCACCGGAAAGTCGACCTTTCTCAAATGCCTGGCAGGACTCGAGGAAATGACGGGTGGCTCCTTCTATATCGAAGAAAAAGAAATAACCAGCATACCTGCCAATAAAAGGCCGGTTGTCATGATGTTTCAACAGCCGTTTCTTTTTCCGCACATGACGGTACTCGATAATGTCATGTACGGCCTCAGGTTCCAGCAGGGAAGTAAAAAAGAGAAAACGGCAAAAGCAAGAAGCTTTCTCGGGAAGGTCAATCTCACAGACTATGAAGCTTACATGCCCTATGAATTGTCAGGTGGGCAGCAGCAGCGCGTTGCCCTTGCCCGCGCATTGGTCACCAGTCCAAGCCTGCTCCTGTTTGATGAACCGTTCAGCAGTCTCGATAATGCGCTTCGGCAGGAAACAAGGGATTGGGTGAAGCGGCTGCTGAAAGAGCAGAACACAACTGCTATCTTTGTCACACATGATATCGAAGAGGCGATGATCATGGGGGACAGGGTGGCAGTCTTTGGGGAATGTAGACTACAGCAGATTGGCGACCCGTCCGACATCTACTACCATCCGAAAAGTTCCTTTGTCGCAGAGTTCTATTCCGACGGATTCATGCTCGATCCGGTTACATTTGTGCATAGCGAAAAACTCCAAGTCATCAATCCGGGGGAAACCCATGCTCAGTGCTGGAGCGCAACCGTCGTGAATAAAAGAATGAAGCATGGAAAAGTCTTTTATGATATCAAACTGACAGACAACCAAAAGCAGTTGACCATTCTGGCAGAGGACGACTATCAGGCAGGGGAAGAACTTCTGATAGGAATAGAGAAGGAAGAAGATGTGATAACAGTAGAATGACAGCAGGGAGAAGACCGCTGCTGTCATTTGTATTTTTTCATAAAGGAACGATCAATCTTATTTTTGAGCTTCCAGGGGGATTTTCCTTGAAAATAGATCCTGTCGTACAGGAGCATCGCTTCTTTCCCGCCTGTGGATAGAATGGAAAGGAACCTCTTCTGTGGCTCGAAGGTAGTCAGTTCCTTTTTCAAAAGGGTTCGTTTGAGGTTCTCCCACAGCACAGGCCCTTGCCGCACCGCATAGACACCGTTCTTTGCAAGCTCCGGATAGATGGAGAGGGTCACGCAATCCCCGGCACCGAAGATCTCCGGATGGCTCTCGCTTTGCAGCGTAGACTTGACAAGCAGGTATCCGTCCTCAGTGCAGCTTACACCACTTTTCCGAAAAAGCGGAGAGGAGGCTGGCCCTGTGAGCAGCAGGACCCCGGAATGCTTGATAGAGCGATTGCCCGTTCGGATAATCTGATCTTCAATATTTTCTACCTCTTCGTCCACAAAGACTTGTAACCCTTTGCTTCTGCATAATTCTTCGAGACTGGCAGATGCTCCCTTAGGCGCACCGGGAAGTAGGCGGGAGGAACTGATCAGGGTCACCTGTCCGGATTGCCCGAGTCGCTTTTTGCGAGCGAGGATGGACAGACTGATTTCCACACCAGCTGCGCCTCCTCCGACAATCACAGGAGACGGGGAATCACGGAGTTCTTTTATCGTATCAGGGAAGGTGTAATTCGGCTTCACCGTGCGTACCGCGTTCGAGGGAAGAAGTCCATGATTCGTCCCGGAGCCGATATCAAAAGAAATGACACTGTAGGACAAGGTTTCACCCTTATCAAGGACGATTCTTTTGTTTTCAGGGTCGAGTTCTGTGACAGTCGCTTCGATGAACTGTACACCTGACTTACGGGAAAGCTCGTTCAAGTCTATCCGAATGTCCTCCTCGACATAAAGACCCTCGGTGAATCCTGAGAACATCCCGGAATAGTATTGATACTTATTGGAGGATACAAGGATGAACCTTGAGTCAGGGAGTGTTTCTTCCTGGAGCTGTTTCAAGCATTGAATATGGGCATGGCCGCCGCCGACAAGAATAACCGTTTCCATTCTGTGTTACACCTCACTCAAAAAAATAGGGATGATACTATGTCAAAGAAGAATGCTGGAAAAATAATTGGTATTGCAATCATAATTGTAGTCCTGCTGTATATCAACAAAGAATACCTGAATCTGAGTCCACAGGATATCAGGGAATGGATTCTTTCCTATGGGGCATTCGCTCCGGTTCTATACATACTGCTCTATACCGTCCGGCCATTGATCCTGTTTCCCGCCTCGGTCTTGTCGCTGACGGCAGGCCTGGCCTTTGGAGCCTTGTGGGGAACAGTCTATACCATCATCGGTGCAACTGCTGGTGCCATCGTGTCCTTTCTTGTTGCCAGAAAAGTGGGCACAGGCTTGGTGAAAGGGAAAACGAGTGGTCCAAGAATGAAGAAGATCACAGAGCAACTAGAAAAACGTGGATTTGTCTATGTTCTCCTTTTAAGGCTGATCCCTCTATTAAACTTTGATTTGATCAGCTATGCAGCTGGAGTATCCAGAGTGAAATTTGCGCCTTTTGTGCTGGGAACCTTCATTGGAATTATCCCAGGGACTTTTGCTTACAACTTTTTGGGATCGAGCATTTTAGGGGATAATATAGGGAACGTAATCGCAGCGGTCCTTGTCTTTTTACTTATCACCATTATTCCGGTAATCGCAAGCCCTAAACTTAGGGAAAAGCTCGGGCAGACTAAAGCGGGAGGAAAAAAAGATGCTTGATACCCATGCAAGAAAATATGTACAGCCGGCCATCGAAAAGACAGCGACCGGCTTTCTGAAGCTAGGCCTGAGCGCCAATCAGGTCACCATTCTATCGTTTGTGATAGGCGTTTCATCCGGAATCTTTTTCTACTTCGGGTTCCCGATCATCGCCGTCATCGTTTTATGGCTGAGCGGCTATCTGGACGCGGTCGATGGCACGATGGCACGACAGACGAAGCCATCCGCCTTTGGAACAGTCATGGACGTGACGTTTGACCGGCTTGTTGAAATCAGTGTCATCCTCGGCATTGCTTTTGCCATTCCTGATGTCCAATGGGCGCTCCTATTATTGAGTGTGTCGATTATCTTTTCCATGACCGTCTTCCTGACAGTAGGGGCCGTATCGGAAAAGCAGGGGGTCAAATCCTTTTACTATCAAGCAGGCTTGGCTGAGAGAACGGAAGGCTTCCTGTTTCTCTCCATCATGATGCTCCTGCCTGCCTATGTATTATGGACCACGCTCTTATTCTTTTTTGTGGAGACCTTCACCGGCACACAGCGGCTATTGGAAGCGAAGCGAATATTGGATAAGGAGTGAAGGGGAATGAAAAAGTATGATCTGATTGTTATTGGAGGGGGTGCCGGCGGACTGACCGTTGCCGCTGGTGCTGCCTCATTGGGTGGAAAAGTGGCCCTGATTGAAAAAAATGATCTGCTTGGGGGAGATTGTCTACACTATGGCTGTGTTCCTTCAAAAACACTGATTGAAACAGCCAACAGAGTCCATGCAGCCCGCTCTCTGGTTGGCCTCGGTCTTCAAACATCCGGCGCCGTCGATATGAAAGCCGTGATGGATCGGGTGCGGGAATCCATCTCCCATATCCAGGAGCATGACGATGTAGAGCGTTTCCGAAAACTTGGAGTGGATGTTTTTTTGGGTCCGGGAAGCTTTCAGTCTCCCCATGAGGTAAGGGTGAATGATGAAGTGCTTTATGGCAAAAAAATCGTTGTCTCTACCGGTTCACGTCCATTCGTGCCAGAGGTTGAAGGGCTGAAGGAATGCGGCTTCCTGACCAATGAAAGTATATTCAGTTTACATGAGCTGCCGCAAAAGCTCGCCGTCATCGGTGGAGGACCTGTCGGATTGGAGCTAGCACAGGCCATGTCACGGTTGGGGAGTGAAACAACCGTCATTGATAGTTCGCCAACTCTTTTTGGTAAAGAGGACAAAGAGATCCGTCATGCTATGACAAAGCTGTTGGAAAAAGAACTGACAATCCTGACAGAAGCTTCTGTGGAAAAAGTGGAAATGCGGGACGGCAAGAAAATCCTGTTCGTGAAGAGCGCAGGAGTGCTGAGTGAACTCCCGGTGGATGAAATACTTGTAGCGTCTGGCAGAATACCGAATACTGGATCCCTTGAGCTGGAAAAAGCGGGTGTCCTCACGGATATACGAGGCTACATCACCGTCAATGAACGATTGGAAACCAATGTCTCCCACATTTATGCAGTTGGTGACGTCAACGGTGCATTCCCCTTTACCCATGTTGCAGGAATGGAAGGGAAGCTCGTCGTACAGAACGCACTCCTGGGACTGCGGCGGAAAGTCAGCTACGACCATGTACCATGGGTTATATACACATCTCCGGAAGTCTTCCATCTTGGAGTGACCGAAGAAGAGGCTCGGGGTCAGGGCAATGACATCAGAGTGTTCCGTGTACCGTTATCCAATGTCGACCGATTTGTTGCGGACCACCAGACAGAAGGCCTCGTCAAAGTCATTACCGACAAAAAGGGACATATCCTTGGCGCTCATGCTATCGGCCAGCACGCCGGCGACTTCATGCAGGAAGTAGCAGCAGCCAAACAATTCAACAAGAAAATCGGTGCACTTTCCAATGTCATCCATCCCTATCCGAGTCACAGTGCGGCCGTTCAGCAAACAGCTGACCTTTACTGGAGGGAAACACTGTTTGAAGGCAGGATCCAGAGGATGTTGGAGACGTATGTCCGTTGGAAATGGTGAGGAATGGTTTGATAGATTTTAATTACTTTCTATGAAAAAGTGGAAAGAAAAATGAAGGAATTCTGATAGAAACATTGCTATGGTTGCTCAATTTATTTGATTTACCACTATACAACATGAAAACAATCCATTTTGATCTTTTTTCAAAATGGATTGTTTCATGTGTTATTAATTATGATTCTTTAATCAAACTATATTTCAACATCATCGACATTTGTTGCGTTTTTTGACATATCTTCATCAAGAATGAGGGTATCCTTTGGTAGGGAAGGGTCAAAGTATGGGGGATGTAGTTCGGCATGCTTACTCTCTTCTTGGTTGTTGAATTGGTTCTTTTCCTTATGATCTCGTTGGCTTGACATGACTATCACCTCATATTATTTGCTTTTCATTTTAATTTCTCCAATTCGTTTCTTTCTATGTGAAAAATATACCAAAATTACAAAAGAGCGATTGACCATTTCTAAAAGCTATTTTTTATTAATATTAAAATATTCAGTTAATATAGTTACTTTTCAGTGAAAATATAATATAATTAATTTTGGGATTATTTAACATTTAATGGTTCCTGAAAGGAGGAGATAAATTGGTTAAAGTAGTGGAGAAAACCTTTATGGTTGTAGGTGGAAAAAACAGAGGGCTTTTTAAAGAATATGCAGAAGCAGTACCAAAAGCAGCACAGTTGTTTTTAAACAGAGAAAGTGAAATACCGTTTAGTAGTGGTATTGAAGTAACGGTTTATGAGCAGCCAAAACAACAAAATCAATTAGAAGGAACATTCTACGTGGGTGTATTAGTGAACGAAAAAGTAAGCGATTTACCAACGGGAATGGAATATATTGAAGCCGAACATAGATATGCGATGACAACAGGGAAAGTATCAGAAATGAGTAACATATACTCCAATCTAGATAAATGGATTGTTGAAAATAATTACCAACATTCATCCCCTAACAATTATATTATTGAAGTGTATGATCAAGTTGAAAATGACGTTGAAAACGTTGAGGTGTATATTCCTATTGTTAATTAAGGATTGATATAGAAGGAGAGATTGAATAATGAATAATGCTTTTCTAGAACAAATACACTATTTTAGAGTTCCAGTTAATAATCTTGAACAATCTATACAGTGGTATACAGAAATTTTAGGACTACAATTACGGTTTAACCAAGATAATTTAGCTGTTTTAGCACTTAAATCAGGACCGCTTTATGTGTTGGTCGAAGCAGATCATGATTCACGGGGACACTTTACAGTAAAAGGGAATCCTGAGTTTTCGGTTGGATTTGTAACATCAAGGATTAGAGAATTCCACACATACTTAACCACAAGAGATGTCCAAGTAGAATCTATGCAAGAGGACCAGGGACATAACTTCTTTTATTTTTACGATCCAAGTGGAAACAAACTCCAAGTTCACAACTAACAAACTCTACAAACAGTCTTTTTACTATCTTTAAAAAGAATTTTTTTTATGAAAATACATAAATGAAGGAGGTAAAAATGAATGATTCAACAGCAAACAAAAGTAAAGGGAATAAATTGTATATATCTACCTGCGACAGATATAAGAGAGGCAGCAAATTGGTATATAAACAATCTGAATTTAGAATTACTAAACGAGGTGAACGAAACCTCAACTCAAGCACAACTAAAAATAAACTCCCACCAAACCATTTTTTTAATTAAAACTGAAAATTCACATAATCTTACTTATACTGAAGTAGAAGGTCATGAACAATGTATTATTACTTTAGAAGTAACGAATATATATGAACTACACGAGAAATTAAAAGATAATAATTTAATAGGGGAAATTATAGATAACGATGAATGTGGACTATCATTTTTTGTTAAAGACCCTGATGGAAATTTGATTGAAATTTGGGGTGGTTGGGCACAAGCTAAAAAGTAAAAATTTATTAAGGAAGTAACGAAAGGTGATTATGACTGGGATAGAAAGGATGATATTTGTGCTTGAAAGCATATTATTTAACGAAATTCCTGTTAAAGATATTCAAAAGTCCATTTCTTGGTATAAAGACGTTTTAGGATTACGATATATTTGGTACTCCGAAGAAGAAAAACTTGCACAATTGAATCTTCCTTCAGGTCATATGCTATTTTTGAACGAGACAAGTGATCATACAACAGCAAATTTCACTATCAATGGTAAAATACATAGTGTTATAGGATTCCAAACAAAAAATATAGAATATCTATAAAAACATTTGAAAGAGCAAAAAGTAAATGTTGAAGAAATAATTGATGATGGTGAAGATAATAAATTCGTACATTTTTATGACTTAGATGGTAATAGATTTTGTGTTCAATATGACAATAAAAGTTTACGTCTGTAATTAAATATCTAGAAATAATATAGATTTTTTCAGTATCTGTATTAATTTGCGCTGTTCTAAGATGATTAGCGCTAATTTTTTTTGTTGAAGGAAAGTAAATGATTGAGTTAGATAACAGATTTGAAAAAAAATGTTATGAAAAGGCATCATTATGGAGCATAGATCATCCAAGTAAACTCATATTTAGAGACAGTCAATATTCACAAAACATATGGATAATATAAAGTCAGGTTTCGACTTAATCATTGGAGGTGCCCATTGAATATTTATTTCATCAAATTAACTGAACCTGCCTCAACCCTCGTAGACGTGTTTAATCGGTGGGAAAACGACCCAAGTTTAATTCCGTTGACTCGCCCTAACCAAAATAAGTCAGAACTGGAACGCCAGAGGATAATTACCCTTGATAACTTGACACAACGGCTGGAAGACAATCACATCTTTTTGATATATCTGGATGACCAGTTGATCGGAGAAATGAACTATATGGTTGATCCTAGCCATCTCTACAAAAAAGAGCCAGGAACCGCCTGGATAGGGATTACGATCGGTGAGCCCGAAGGCCGAAGCAAAGGGGTAGGTCATGTGGCGATACAATATTTAGAAGAACAGATTAAGAAGGAGGGTCTTAAACGTATTGAACTCGGCGTGTTTGAATTTAACATACAGGCCCAGAAGCTGTATCAGAAGCTGGACTATAAGGAAATCGGCCATATAAAAGATTTTACCTATTGGCAAGGTGCATTGTGGTCTGATATCCGCATGGAGAAGTATTTATGAGACAAAAATTGAACAAGGGAACTCCAAAATAACGGAGTTCCCTTCATTGTATTTAAAACAACAACAATATTCTTTAATTTAGATTTAGGAAGCTTTGAAAATAGTTCTAATAATTTTGCTCCTGATCCGCACTATCTGAAGGGAAGCTAACTCCCATCGACTGTAAAGCATTCTTTGCTTGTCTTAAATACGATTCTGCCTGATCTTGCCACTGAATTAACATTCTCATCTTTGGTCTATATGGATCTTCGGCATTATTCTCCATTACTTGCAACCACTCACGAACTCCCTTGTCTTGATTTTCTGCATTCACAATACAGGTTGCCATAGTTACTATAACGGTATTCTGCTGTTCTCCACTGACAAGCCTACTGGCTGATCCAACTGATGTGACCCGGTGGTAGGAGGCGGGAACCAAATGGCTATGCATCTCGTTATTGCCTTTCAAATCCTGGGTCTCTGGAATATGATAGAGTTCACTACTTATCGCGCATAGCATTTCTTCGGCATATAGACTTTGTTGTAATAGGCCTAAAATTGGTTCCCAGCCATTTCCCCTAAAGTAATATGGATACAAAGTTAACACTCCTTATAAATAAAATTAAACACTTATTTCATCAATATGTGGTTATCCATGAAAACATGAGTGTTAATGACGTTTTACAATGTCCAAAATTTGACGTGGCTATTAGTCCTGAAACTGACGGGTTCAGTGTCCATATTGAAGGGGAAGCAGACCTT
>NZ_JBHVHV010000030.1:0-23730 GCF_042800035.1 Sutcliffiella sp. NPDC057660 | reverse complement strand
CCCAGAGGGGATAACATGGAGGAGCCGTATGCGATGACCCGCACGTACGGATCTGTGAGAGGCGCATGAATAAATTCATGCGCCTACTCTATTTTTGTTATATGGAAACAACTCAAGCATCACTTGATATACATAGGTGAAGGAAAAACTTACAATAAAACTATCAAAAAAAAGAGGTGATGGAAGTGTTCAATATGAAGAAAATCGGGGTACAGATTGCAAATTGGAGAAAAGCAAAAAAGCTGACACAAATGAACTTGGCAGATCAGCTTGGTGTCAGTTACCAGGCAGTGAGCAACTGGGAACGTGGGGAAACGATGCCGGATATTGCAAAGTTACCGGAACTCGCGAATATTCTTGAGGTAAGTATTGATGAACTGCTTAATAATGAAAAAGGAAGTACTCTGATCAACCAGATTATCGAAGGGGGTCAGACAGAATACGTAGTTTCCGTTGAAGAGTTTTCCAATGTTGCGCCGCTGCTGGATTCAGAAAAGGCAGATGAAGTATTCAAAGGATTAACAGAGGATCTCACTATGCATGACATTTCTGCATTTGCTCCATACATAAGCCAGGAAGTGCTTGATGTGTGTGCCATGAAAGAGTTTGAAAAAGGAGGGATTCAAGCGTTAGTGGGTATCGCGCCTTTTGTAAGCCAGGAAATCATCGATGAATGCGCAGAGAGGTCCTTAAATGAATTTGGAATCAAATCCTTGGCTCCCATCGCTCCATTTATCAGCCAGGACAAGCTGGCAAGTTGCGCTGAGAAGGAATTTGAAATACAAGGAATAAAGCAATTAAGTGCTATTGCCCCATTCCTAAAGAAAGATTTTATCTCCTCATTAGCCAAACGAAGCTTTGATATGGATGGAATCAAGTCGATTGTCCCTATATGCCCATTTATCGATCAGAAAGTGCTAAACGAAATTGCGATGAAAGCAGTTTCCAAAAAAGGGTTAAAGGAAATCCTGCCGGTTGTGCCGTTTATCAATCAGGATTTGATAAATGGTTATGTAAAAGAGCGTGTTGGAATATAGTAGAGTTATTCAAAAACCATTCTGTTTCCCGTTCGGTTTTGAGTTGCTTTTTAAAAATATTAGAAGAAATGACAGTCTTATGGACATCATTATTAGAATAAAAACTCGCCCTAGTAATTGGCGAGTTTTTTAGGTATATATTTAAATAAACCTCACTCACAGATGATCGGGTCGTCTTAATCTTTTAAATTTAATGTCTAATCCTTTATCAATGAAGCAGCAAGAGAAAAATAAGCGGAGATTTTCCGGTTAAATACAGAACGTAGCTTGTTTCGGGGAAGATAAGGGAAGTTTCTCCGCTTATGCACAGCAAAATCACCCCTTTTCGAATTTTTCGAGTCAATAGGCGGAATTTCTCCGGCTATTTCAGCCTTATATAATAGTAATTTCTAATTAAACGGAATTTCTCCGTCTATTTATCACCTCTAGCGCTTAACCTGTTCTCCCAAGCGATAAGTGCGAACCGTCTTGATCTTAGATGAAGGAATCAGCAGCAAAGATCAATAAAATTGTTACTTAATATAGAAGGATTTTCCAGGATTTTGTCGAAATTTAAGTAAAAATAGAAACTGATATAAGGTGGAGATCCATATAAACATTGCAATGGTAGACGTAAAAGTGAAAATGAACGACCTACAATTAAATGAACGTGAAACAAAAATTCTAGAAGTGCTGCTGCTGAACATGTGTGCACAGACGAACGCTCAAGTTACAAAAGGTGGAATGGCATTGAATCCGTTAAGAAAAACGGAGGAAAGCAATATTTTTCACCAACAATTGGCTTGGCAACAGTCAATCACTTCTGAGCAGTATGAACAGATGAAAGAGGGGCTTAGCCGCCGCATTACAAATGCCATAAAAATGTGCGAACTGCCTGAAGTTGAAATAGACTATAAAGAGAATGCTTATTTAAATATTTAATTATATCAGCCTTAAGTAATTGGTCATGAATATATAAGGGGAAGGCGGATCAGAGCATGGAAAATGCACTCAAAAAAGCACACAGCTTCAGCAGCAGGCATAGAAAAGAATTGGAATCGGATAAGGTATGCGGATGCTTTTATTGCCTGAAGATCTTCAGCCCAAAAGAAATAGAAGAGTGGTGTGATACTGAGGATACCGCGCTTTGTCCTTACTGTGGGATAGATTCAGTCATAGGGGGAAATTCGGGATATCCCATTACAGAAGAATTTCTAAAGGAAATGCATCATTATTGGTTTTAATCAATTGATTTGGGGGAGTTAGAATGTTTTCGTTCAAAGTAGATAAAGAGATATCCATCGAATTGCTCCAGCTTCATCACAAAGAAGAGTTATTTACCTTGATTGATGCCAATCGTGAACATCTCAGGAAGTGGCTCCTTTGGGTGGATAAGCGTCAATCACCAGTAGATCTTGAACCGGTCATTCCGATCTGGCTGCAAAACTATGCAGATAACAATGGATTTGATGCAGGTATCAGGTTTAACGGAAAGCTTGTGGGGATGATCGGTCTGCATTATATTGACTGGAAGAACAAGTCTACCAGTATCGGATATTTTCTGTCCGAAGATGCCCAAGGTCATGGTATCATCACAAAATCCATAACAGCTATTCTGGAGTACCTTTTTACAAACTTAAAGCTTCATAGGGTGGAAATCCAATGTGCAGTAAATAACCATAAGAGCATAGCGGTTCCGGAAAGATTGGGGTTTGTAAAAGAGGGCATAAAAAGGGATGGGCAGCTGTTGTATGATAGATATGAGGATTTGGTGACTTATAGTCTGTTGGCGGATGAATGGAAAGGGCTATGAGCTTCCAAGGACTCTTCATTTAGAACATGAAAAAGTTTGTGATATAATTTACTAAAAAGTCACACATAATAAAAGGAGTCAAAGTGCTACCAACACTTTGACTCCTGACAGAACAATTCCGCAGTGGCTAAGCTTCTGTGGCGAACGAAATGATCCACCCGGTCTGCACTTGCCAGCGTTAGACGGGTGGATTATTTTTTCTGATTCCATTTGATCAGGATTACTACAAAGCTCAATAATTCCAGAATGAACATTCCAGACGTTAGAAAGATTTGCAGTTCGTTCATGCGGCGTCACCCCCATTCTCCACAGGGATTTAGCCGCTCCACCCGTATTAATCTGTCCTCCCTAGTATACCCAGATAACTGTTGTAAGAACGTCTGTTCATCTATTTTTTCTATTTATATAAATACCCCAAAAACTCCGGCAGCCTTGCACGCCAAGCGGCTTCATTATGGACTGCATCCTCTATTACATCAAAGCGGACATACTCGACCTTTTCCTTCAATAGCTCATATACAGCCTGGCTGGATTCAATGTAGATTTGGTGATTGATGAACGAGGTATCCTCTTTCGTACCTATATCCATATAGAATCGCTCAAGCCCGGACAAGTCACTTTCTTTTATGTATGCTTCGATATCGGCCTGATTGATCCAGTATGCGGACGATAGCGATCCGATCTTTTTATAGATGTGCGGATACTTGCAGCCTGCATAGGTGGAAATCAATCCGCCCATGGAGCTTCCTGCCATTGCTGTGTCATCCGGGTTGGTTCGGTATTTTTCATCAATCCTTGGCTTCAGTTCATGGGTGATATATTCAATGTATTCTTTTCCTTTTCCACCAGTAAGGTTTTCATCATTGAAAAGTCTCATGCCAAGCTCTTCATTTTTCCAAGGCGCATATTCGTTGAAACGTTCATAACCCTCGTGGTTGCAGTCGATACCGACTACAATTATTTCCAAATCGCTCTCTTCTAGATAATCCTTCAATCCCCAGCTCACACCAAAGCTTGCTTCTTCATCAAGAAACAAATTCTGACCATCATGCATATATAAAACTGGATAACGTTTTTCGGAAGCGTGATAGTTTTTCGGTAACAGGACACTGACCCTTCTTTCGGACTGGAAAGGAGTGATGGTAACGGTGAAATATTCAAGCATGTTGATAGACTCCTTTTGAACTCTATTTTCATCTATTATATATAATTATTAGAATTGTGTAAGCACTTTAATGATAAAATGAAAATACTTGAGAATAGAACGGAGCTGAGGGCATGAGAATCGGTTTGATCAGACATTTTAAGGTGACGCGTGGCTACCCGAATACTCGAGTTTCTTCTGAAGAACTCTTGAAGTGGATGGAGGAGTATGACGCTTCGGAAGTGGAAGAAAGTGAAATAGACTTAAAGAATATAGATTGGAAGAGATGTTTTTCCAGCGATATGCCTAGAGCGGCGACAACAGCGAAAAAAGCATTCGGTGGAGACATCACCTATCTTAAGGAGCTAAGGGAGATTAACCTTGTTCCAATATTTCCGCCTAATAGGAGACTTCCATTGAAATTACATTTACTATCCATTCGAATGGCTTGGCTGTTCAATCACAAGTCTCAGCCTGTAAGTAAGTTGGATTTGCAAAAACAGCTTAGCGGAACTTTGGATGACATCCTTTCAGGCAACGAGGACACACTGATCGTCAGTCATGGCGGCGTGATGATGTTTTTGCGCAAAGAATTGATGCGAAGAGGATTTAGGGGACCGGAATTCAAAATTGCAAACAATGGTCAGTTGTATGTGTTCGAAAAGAGAGGGAGATGAAAAAAGGCGTACACACCTATACGCCTTCCTGCTTCACTAGGGTTTACTCTTCCTTAGAACCGTGATGAATCCATCCAAAATATCATGACTGACGATAAAGCCTTTGCGCTTATAGAAATCCAGCGCATTTTCGTTACCGTTGGAGACAAAGATGAAATAATCTTTCACTTCCTCAAATTGATTCAGCCAATCCATGGACATATGGAAAAGCTTCGATCCTATTCCATATTGACGATATTCTTCCTTAATATAAAACTGTGATAAACAGCCTACAAGATCACCGCTGACAGAGGAAAGGTCAAAGAAAGTGGCAAATTCGTTGGAATAGGCTTCTTTCGGCGAGACATTGGAATATACATAACCTACTATTCTATCTCCATCCTTCACAATAACGGTGTAATTGTGAATTGCTTTTTCAAGTGAAGGGACCAGTCTCGTTTCAAAGTTCATGCCGTCAAACAATTCCGGCGTTATCGTGGCTTTCGATTTTTGGAAACCCATAAGTTCATTGCATATATCCCGACAAACCGCAATATCATTGTCTGATACAATTTCATATGTAAGATTCATTTTTTTTGCTCCCTTTCAAAAAATCTACTTTCGATTTATTCTATTACAAAATAGGATTTTAACAAGTAAGCAGTTTTTTACTAACTCAGTAAAAACTGTGAAAAGGTCCATACAAAGTTGGATCATTGCAGCAAAATTAGACAGAGGTGATCATATGAAGTTTTTGAATTTTGGTTCACTGAATATTGATAAGGTGTATACCGTACCTCATTTTGTCACGGCAGGGGAAACACTTTCTTCTGTTAATTATGCCGAGTATGCAGGAGGGAAGGGACTGAACCAATCAATTGCCTTGGCTAAGTCAGGTGCAAGTGTATATCATGCTGGAAAAATAGGCAAGGATGGACTTTTTCTAAAAAAAGAGTTGGACCAGGCAGGTGTCAAGGTTGATGGAATATTGGAAGACGGCTTTGTAACAGGGCACGCCATCATACAAGTGAATGAGTCAGGCGAAAATTGCATTCTACTATTTGGTGGTGCCAACAGGGAAATCGAGATGGAACAGGTAGACCGTGTGCTAGCAGACTTTCAAGTAGGAGATTTTCTGGTATTACAAAATGAAATAAATTGCGGCGAGTATATCATTGATGCAGCTCATGAAAAAGGGATAACCATCGCCTTAAACCCTTCACCAATGAATGCTTCGATCAGAAAGCTTGATCTGACCAAAATAGATTATCTCATTCTCAATGAACTCGAAGGAAGGGAGATTACGGGAAGGAGTGAGCCGGGGGAAATACTTGATCACCTACTCACCACCTATAATAACTTAAAGGTGGTGCTTACTCTCGGTACAAAAGGCTCTATCTATCGGGATGCGGTACAAGAATTCAAACAAAGGATATTTGAAGCTGACGTGGTGGACACTACTGCAGCCGGCGATACATTCATGGGTTATTTTCTATGTACGGTTGCCAAGAACGGCAATATTGTAGAAGCACTTGAGGTAGCCTCGAAAGCCGCCTCCGTTACCGTTTCCAGATCTGGAGCAGCTAAATCCATCCCTTTTTTGGATGAAGTGTCATGATGAACGAATTTCAATATGCTCTTCCTAAAAATTCCGCAAATTCTTCATTACAAATCCAGTTTTAATTGGTAGAATATTCTTGCACTTGAATAATGTATAGGAGCTGAAAATGATGCGTCCACAGTTGTTCACAGATCCACCTAAATTGGAGAATGAAAGAATAAAATTAGTACCCATGGAAATCGATCATGCGGGACCACTTTATAGTATTAATCATTCAGAAACGTGGGCTTTTATGTTACTAGAAGTGAATACGAAGCAGGATATGGATGAGTGGGTAGCAAATGCTGTAAACCTTCGTGAACAGAAGTTTGCATTGCCGTTTGTGGTTATTTTGAAAGAAACCAATCAAGTTGTCGGCACCACCAGACTGTATGAATTCAATGAAACACATCTGTCATGTGAGATAGGTTCGACCTGGTATGGAGTGGATTACCGCAGGACGTTTGTAAATTCGGATTGTAAATATTTATTGTTGAAATACTGTTTTGAAACGCTGGGAATGATACGTGTTCAGTTAAAGACGGATGAAAGAAATGAAAGGTCGCAAAAAGCGATTGAGCGCCTAGGAGCAACAAAGGAAGGGATATTAAGAAAAGAGAGAATCTTAGCGAATGGCTATGTCCGAAATGCGGTGCTGTATTCCATTACGGATGCTGACTGGAGTTCGGTGAAGCAGGGATTTATGGAAAGGAATGCAGCTTACTTTTTACAAGGTAAAGGGGATTCTGGCTTCTGATTGAGAACTAAAGTTGAATTACGGTGACAGAGACATGAACAAAAAAGGGGAATCAGCATGGAAATAAGAAAACTACAATCATCGGATGCAGAAAAGTATTTCGATTTAAGACTGGAAGCACTGCAGACCAATCCGGAGGCTTTTGCATCGAGTTACGAAGAAGAGAGTAAAAATACTCCAGAAATCTATCAGAACAGGCTGGAGGGGGACTTCTCCTACACTTTTGGCGCGTTTGAACAGGAAGAACTGATTGGAGTTGCCAGTTTGGTCCTGGAGCAGAAAAACAAAATAAAGCACAGGGCGAATATCTATGGGGTGTACGTGACACCTGAGAAACGCGGTTTGGGTGTTGCCAGGAAGATAATGGAGGCGAGCATAAAGAAGGCTAGACAATTGGAGGGAGTGGAACAGATTCATCTTACAGTGACAGCGAGCAATGAGCCTGCGAAAAAACTGTATCAGTCTCTAGGATTTAAGACTTACGGGATAGAAAAGAAGGCTTTAAAATTGGAACATACATATTTTGATGAGGAACTGATGGTTCTATTTATATAACTATTCTATAAAATAGTATCGTAATAAGAAGTTGACCATTAATTAAGGGGTTCCGTTTTGGAAGAGAAAAAAGCATAAAGCAATAAAAACAGCAGGCTAATTCCAGCAAGGAATTAGCCTGCTGTTTTTATTGTTGATTAATCTTTTTGTTATTCAGCAAAAAGGGCAGATTGTTGAAGAACTTCTATCATAGAAAGCCTTTTTTTACAGTGCAGTTTATTTATTTAATTTGGGAATAGTAATTGTTAAATAAAGTAGGATTTTTTCATTTTATACAGAGTATATAAATGATTTAAAAATGAAGAAAGGGTGTCATTATTGAAAACACTAATAGTCATAACAATTGTACTATCGAGTCTATATTTTGAGAGTGGTTTCATTTATGCGAATAATGACCATAGTGAATGCCAAAAGAAAATAGTTGAAGTCTACAATAAGTATTATAAGAAGATCAAAAAGGATTTATTGAATAGTTACAATTTAAACTTATCTCTATACGATGAATATACTGTTCGTGAAGTTGATAAATTAGGAAGAGATATAAAGAACAAGAAAAGTCTATCTTCTTTAATGGCATTATTTGATGGTGAATTTTATGGACAAAAATATTTACTTATTAAGAAGAACCAATTACAAGGATACGTATTGTACAAGAACAACGAAGGGAACAATATACTTCAGACAATTAAAAGCGAGAACAATAAATGGGTAATAGTTTCCACAAAATCAAAGAATGCTCAAAAAATCATCCTAAAAAAAGAGGAAGTACGATGTAATTAGGATTAAACTTATATAAAGTTTGTGGTAGAATACAAACGTTTTAATACGTAGGGAGATCTTGGGTTACCTTTTCATTTGATACCTCGACATATGTTCCCTTACATCATTCTATAATCGCGCGCAGAACGAAAGAGTGGGAGCTGTCGTAAAGGTAGCTCCTTTGACTTATAACGCTAAAAAGGCAATTAGTGTAGGTTACATAAAACTAACATCCGAGGAAAAGATAACCTTGGAGGTGCTAAAGATGAAAAGAAATATGATTATATTAATTACTTTAGGCATTCTATTTTTATCAACACAAACAGTAATGGCCACACCACCTTTTAAAGAGGGTAATGTAGTTAGTAACTTTATACATACGTTAGTTAGAAACGGTGAAAAAGAAGCAAGGTCATTTACAGTTCCTGATGTTAAAATACCTGAAATTCGAGAAAAAACACCAATCACCGGGTTTTCTGGATTAAATTCCCCTAATGAAAATGTAAGAGTAATAATTGGCTACTTTGAAAGTGGAGAGAATGAACCAGAAAGAATTGCGTTTATATGGGAAGTAACATCTAATAAAGAAAAAGTTACGGATATAAGAGTTGTGTTCGATGGTTCTAATCCATTTATAGATGAAGCAAAAGCAATTCAAGAGTATCAAGATAAAATGAATACTCCTATACTTGCAGCCTCCGAGTTTCCTTTTGACATTACCCATATTGACGCAGATTTTAATAAAGATACACTAATGTTGAGGTATAGGAATGCTGATTTAAAAGGATTAGTTCAGGTGAAAATAGTACCAAGTGATACTGATTTAAAGAAGTTAAAAGGTGAAAATGATGAATATTATACATTGAAGAGCGGTACGAAAGCACTGTATCAGAATGTTCCTTCTGCCCATCAACTTATCTTTCAACATAAGAATTCAAGGTATTCAATTTGTATAAGTAAAACAACGAAAAAAGAGATTACAGTGGAGGATTTACTTAAAATTGCTAATTCAATGTTCTAAAACTAAGGGTTGCTACGGGCGACCCTTTTTTCTTCAAACTTTTGGATCTTCCACAACGGGCGCGATCTTGTAATAGGGATTTGTGCTTTTTTATTTCACCGGGGCGAAAAATAACATATTGTAGGAATTTTCATATTATGAAATAATTGGTATTAAGCAATAGGACAGGGTTGTATAGGGGGAGGGATTATGAATAGGTTAGTGGGAGTCTTTTTATTTACTTTATTTAGTTATTTACTATGGTTGTATGTCGCTTCTAATCACTCTACTCCTGAGGATTGGTGGACTGTAAAACATATAAGGAAAACCCATACAGAAAACAACGATATTAAAATGATTCCACATCATTTTTCGACCTCGCCAATAAAGGTATTAATCGGTTCAGGGTTTTTTATATTGTTAGGAATTTTGCTTTCAATTTTTGTTAGAAAAGAAACAAAATAATTAGCTTTAAAAATTGAGAGTAGTACTTTACTCATGAATATTCTATACCACCGCACATCAACAATCCGTTACGTTACTAGAGTAGGGAACAGTGTTTTCTTGGTATTCTGCTTTGCACAAACATAATAGTAGGTTGCAACTTTGTAAAGTCTGAAATTTCAAATGTCAATGATGAATTGAATCAAGAACAGGAGAACAATATTGATTTAGTGAAAACAAAGGTTAATTTTGAGGAGAACACTATTAATGTGGAAGAAAATACAAGTGCAGGTTATAGAAAATTAAAGGTTGTAGAGGATTCAGCTGAATTGAGGCAAATAGAAGATATCCTTAGTAGTGTAGAATGGGAAAGAGCAGAAGTAGAAATGAGTGTACCTCCGCACATTCGTTTCATAACAGATGCTGGATTTTTTTCTATTTGGGTAACACCTAATAAGAACAGAATTGAAATAAAGTAGAAGGAGAAAGTATGTACAAAAAATTGAAAGAGGAGGAGTCCACCTTATTATTTAAGTTGGTTACTGATAAAGAGTTGAGACAGTAAGAGAGTAGGTACTGAAAATAAAAATCATACAAAAAAGATCCTCCATTATCGGGCGCAATCCTGTAACAAGGATCAGCTATCTTTTTTGGGGAGTAGGATGAACTATTGTAGGAATTTAAATATTATGAAATAATTGGTATTTAAAAAATGATTTTAAAATAGAAGTGAGAGTAAAGGAGGTAGTCTTCTGCCACGATCATTTTATAATTTAGTTATTAGTATGTCTTCCAGCAGGTTAAGCTTTGCGTTCTTCACCATGACGTTCATTACAATACTATATAGTGAAACAGGCTCAGCAACACTCGCTTCCACTGTTACTTTAACTACAACTGTTGCACAGATTGTATGTGGGATTTTCTTACCTGGGTTAACTAAGCTTTATTCATCAAAAGCGATCTTATATTTCAGTCAAATATCCCAGTTAATCATCTTTATATTATTGGTTATTTTCTTTAACCTAGATTTGTCAAATTTCACAATTGTATTGTTGTTTGTTCTCAATTTCTTTTTAGGATTATTCTATGCAGCAACGAATCCTATTAAAAATGCAATTGTCCCAAGAATAATAGAGAATAACGTTCTAGTACGTGCTAATACATTCTTAGCTACCTCTGACCAAACTTTGCTATTAATTGGGTGGACACTTGGGGGAGTATTAATTGCCAAATTAGGTGATACCATTTTATTAATGATTTCATTTGTCCTTTTAACCATTTCTCTAATTTCTCTGAAATTAACAAATATACCCTCCGATACGAGATCATTAAAAAAATCCAAGAGATATGCTGTGTTTTATAAGACTTGGACTGTTTTGTTCACCCATCCCAAATTAAGAACCATAACTTTGATGGATATAACTCATGGTTTTGGAGGTACTGTTTGGATAGGTGCAGTCACTCTTGCTTTTGTTACAGAAGTCTATAATCTGGGAGAGTCATGGTGGGGGTATATTAACGCCGCATACTTTACAGGAACTATTCTTGGTGGGCTATTCATATGGAAAGTAGCAAACCGAATACAGAATAATTATATTAAAGCTATATTGATTAGTTCATTTAGTTTAGCTATTCTTACAATCTCTTACGGTATCATTCCTATTTCGTTTATAGGGTTGGTATTAGTAGTAATAATGGGGCCATTTTTCCAACTAATGAGCATCTCTACTAGAAGCTATATTCAACAGGAAATAGAAAAAGAAGAATTAGCATCTGTTTTTGCCTCACGTGCGACATTAAACCAAATAATCTTTTCTATTTCTATTTTTCTTATAGGTTTAATCGTTGACTTGTTTGGAGCACAGTTTGCCTATATGTTTTCAGGAGCTTTATTATTCATTTCAACTATCATTGGTACATGGAGTTTTAAGAGCGCGAGGATAGATAGTGGTAAAAATATGCAGAAGGAAGTAAATACATAAAAGCCAAAAACGTAGGTTGAATGTTCAACAATCGGGCGCGATCCTGGAACAAGGATCAGCGCTCATTTTTCATTTTAGGGGCAGATTCTGGAACAATTACACTTGGAACGAATATGACACTACAAAAGGTAATGCATGAAAAGCTTACATTTGAAAAAGCAACCATAATTTTTTTGGTTGCTTCAGCTTGTAGACAAAGTCTAGTTACTAGGCAGGCCTACAGGCTTTTTTTGTCGCATAAGTAAGGTAAGTCTGTTTGAGGGGTGTTTAAGATGTTATCGAAACAATCGATGGAAGGGCGCTATCAAGTTTCTATAATAGCTCTAGATCAAATTGTTCCTAAAGAAAGATCATCTTGTTCGTAAGATTGAAAAAGCTATGGACTTTACCTTTATTTATGATTTAGTGGAAGATAAATATTCTACAGACAATGGACGTCCTAGTATTGATTCAGTTGTACTTATTAAAATGGTATTTATTCAGTACTTATGTTGCATTCGCTCTATGCGACAAACCATTCGGGAAATAGAAACCAATGTGGCGTATCGTTGGTTTTTAGGTTTTGACTTCGACCAGCCGATTCCTCATTTCTCTAAGTGTGGTAAGAACTATACCCGCAGATTCAAAAATACAGAAATCTTTGAAAATATCTTCTGCCATTTTTGTCAAGTGAATCATAAAATGAATCAACATCCTTAAAATCCATTGTCGAATTATCGTGGTACTTACTCCAAGGCTCTTCATCAGTTTTAGACTCTGCAAAAACAAATTGAGCGTTTTAAGTGAATAATACTACTAATAGAAAAGCATAAGCAGTTTTGTTCTTCATTTGAAGCACCTCCTTTTTCACTATTATTTCCTATATTTAACTATGTATTTAAGATAATATTCTATCTTATAAAACTAACGTTTTTAATAAGAACGATAAAAAGCCATAAATTATTACCTTGATATATTTGAATAAAGATAATGTTAAGGATCCATACCGTTTTGTTTTAGATGTTTTTTAATCTTACTACCGTTTATCAGGAGTAACATTATTATGTGTAAATTCTAGACTACTAGTTTCTTCAACATTTCCTGATATTCTCCCCAACAGGAACAAGATGATTATTTTACATTTCAAAAGGACAAAATAGTAAAAAAAGTAGATTTTCAAGAATTTTGTATACAATTTAGGAAAAATCTGATATTTTTGGTATGTACTAGCACTTTGAAATATTATGAGTTGGAAGGTGTTACTACAATGTTATTGGTATCAGGTGTAATAATATTATTTGGATCAGCGCAATCCACATCAGCTAATGAACATCTTGTACAAGCCAGTATAACTAAACAAAATCCTATTTATGGAAAAACAGCAACTGCAAACTGGACAGGTTCATGGGGTGGCGGTAATAATACATTCTATAATATAAGGTTTAATTATGGTGATGGAAATTATGCTTCTCAAAACAACGCAACTTATAAATCTCGTACTTTTTCGCGCACATTTGACTTAGGTTCTGCGACTTATCAGAGATGGAACCAATCTCTAGTTGTACACTCCGGCTTATCAAGCTATGAAGCTACTACGTTCACTCAGCATTATCTTAGTAAATAAATTACTTATAGAAAGGAGGGGATACCCTCCTTTCTTCCATACATACCTATCTAAGGAGTTTAACTAAATGATACATCTCAATCATATTTCAAAAACATTTAATGTTGGGAATGAAATTATACATGCTTTACATAATCTAACTCTTACTGTGGAAAAGGGAGAGTGGCTAAGTATTTTAGGACCATCTGGTTCAGGTAAATCCACTTTATTGAATTGCATGGGTGGTTTGGATATTCCAGAATCAGGGGAAGTTATGATTGACCAAGTGTCTACCTCGACTATGACTACCTCGCAACTCCAAAGTCTTCGTAGAAATAAAATTGGATTTATCTTTCAAGATTTTAAACTACTCCCTCAATATAATGTCTTGGATAATGTATGTTTACCGAGATTGCCTTATGAAAGTAAGAAAAGGGTAAAGACTCGTGCGTTAAATCTAATAGAGGAGGTTGGATTAAGCCACCGATTGAGTCATTTACCTAGTGAATTATCGGGTGGAGAGAAACAGAGAGTAGCCATCGCAAGAGCACTGATTAATAATCCGGATATAATTATTTGCGATGAACCAACAGGAAATTTAGACATACAGAATAGAAATCGCATTCTTGAACTATTAAAAATACTCCATCAACAAAAATATACTATCATTATAGCAACCCATGACACCGAAGTAGCAGATAAAGGAGAAAGGTCTATTTTTATAAGAGATGGAAGTGTAGAAGATGGGGTGCTCAAATGATTAAGCTCGTCTTTCGATCCATGGTTAATCAAAAGTTGCCATTTTTTCTATTTATATTAGGGCTTGTTTTAATATTTTCAACTTTTCCAGTTGTTATCGTTTCTTTAAAAGATGCCATGGTCCAAATTGAGGATGATATCACTAAGCATGCAAGAGGTAGTTATGACATCTTAGTAAGGCCAAGTGGTTCGAGATCTGTTTTGGAGAAAGAGTTAGGCATTGTTGAAGAAAATTATCTTTCCGCTGGAAACGGGGGAATATCGATAAATGAGTGGAAACAGATACAACAAATCAGTGATATAGAAGTGGCTGCACCGGTAGCATCTTTAGGGTATTTTACAGGTGAATCTCGCACATTTAGCACGTGGATGCCCAATCAATCGGTTAGAGTACGGTCAGAATTATTTACAAGTGATGGAATCCATACTTATCCCATTGATCCTGAATTAGATTCAGTAGGAATTATGTTAGAACAAGATTCTGAACCTAATATTATACCAGAGTTCGATTTTTTATCTAAAAATAATGCAGAATTTATGCAATGGGGTCCACCCGCATTTTGGCTTCCACTTACCTTTCATATTATGACGGGTATTGATCCTGATGAAGAAGAAAAACTAACGGGTATAGCTTTTGATAAAATAAAAGACAATCAAAATTATGATAAGTCAACTTTTGCATTTGCCAAAGGTGCACCAGTGATCCCTGTTATGAAATTAAGTGATCCAAAAGTTCCTATTGAGACAGTTATCACTTGGGAAGAGATAAATATAGAAAAAGAACAAACAGCTGCATGGAAAAAAGAATTAGGCGTCGACAAAGATGGCCTTTTAATTTTCGGTGACAGAAAAAAATATGATGACTTATTTGAACAACTTCTTCAGTATCCTACACAAAATAAAGATAAATACAAAATAGATTTTAAAGAAGTACTAAAACCATTTGAATATCACTCATTTATGGTAGAAAAGGATCTTTCAATAAAGGAAAACCAAAATATGTATATGGGGCATTTAGGTTCAACTTCAAAGTTTTATAGTGCCCAACCTATCAATTATATTATAGATAAAAAGAATTCCATATTATCTGTAAAACAAATAGGAAATTTTCATGGTGTACCTACCTATAGAAGTATAGAAGAAAAAGGCGGAACCTTTAATGAATTAAATCAATTACCTTTTGTATTAAATCCTAATGGTGAGTATACAGTTAAGGAGACTGAAAAAACATTATCAGCTAGTCCTTTAGGCATTTATCAATTAGCTCCCATTATTTTGATAAGGGATGAAAATGGAACTGACTTGAATAAGCCAATAGAATTATATTCCACTATTTTCCCTGGTAGCTTTGTTCCATCTCCTGCTCACGGTGTAATAAATATTACAGACTCAGAAATTATTAAAGGAAATAAACCGATAGATGCCATTAGAATACGAGTGGCAGGAATTTCCGAATATAACAACGAGACACAAGAAAAGATTGAATATATCGCAAAACAACTCCTCGAAATGGGATATGTAGTGGATATTGTAGCAGGGGCATCCTATCAAAATACGGAAGTACTCGTTGAAGGTCTTGGAACAGTAATACAGCCTTGGACAACTTTAGGAGCCGCCGCTACGATTGTAAATGGCTGGAGTGGGACTACAATTCTTTTAAGCTTCTTTTTTGTCCTAACTGCCATTATTTATATATGGAATCGTCTTTATTTTTATCGTCAAAGAAAGACGGATGAAATTAAATTATTATTGAATTTTGGTTGGGAAGTTAGGAAGGTAAAAAAAATACTCCGAATAGAATTAGTATTAATAGTGGTATTTTCATGGGGATTATCATTATTAAGTCTCTTTTTCTTGCATATGTATTCAAGCAATTCTAATTTAGGCTCACTCATACTTTGGAATACACTATTTGCAAGTATTTTTCTAATTTTTATGATTGGAACAACTGAATCGAGCTGGAAAAAATTATTGACTACTAGGCAGTTTCTAAACACAAAAGCCAAAAAGGTAAAACAAACAATAAATCCTTCCTCTAGTTTGTTTCTTGCAATAAGGAGTATTAAGTTTTATAAGAAATTTATATTTTCGACCTTTATCCAAGTTATTACAGTTTCGGCTTTAACCGTTTTCGTTTTCCTTGCATTACAGTCAACTGTTGAGTTGACTAATACTACCATGTTGGGTGAATATGTAAACTTCCAAGTTAATTCATTTCATTTATTTATTTTAGGAAGTGCCTGTGTGATCGGTATTATTACGTTAATTGAAGCCCTATCATCTCTCTTTATCTTGAGAAAAAATGAGATAAGTATTTTCCGGTCTATTGGTTGGCAACGTAGACAAATTTTCAAATATTGGTTTAGAGAAATAGCACTATGGACTAGTGTAACAGTTATAATTGGCCACATAATAGGATTTTTAGTTTACTTAAACTACTACTCTTTTGTCATGCAGTCATTCCAAACCGTATTTGCTTCGTTGGTAATTATCTTTTTAGTTATTCTCATGATCAGTTCATTGATATTGCAATTATTTTTAAACCAAAACCAAAGTCAAACATTAATAAAACTAAGAAGTAACCGAAGGAATAAAGTTAACCATCATAATTCTGCATAATTTGACACTTACGGAACTCCATATTTATTTCGTGTTGCATTTTTCGAAAGATAAAAAATGCAACATCTCTAAGCCTAATCCCCCGGTAAAATAGGAGGGGTAGGCTTTTAATTCAATATCTCTAAGTTTTTTTATTGGTAAGTGCTTTGACAGAGATTGGTAATATCCGTGGCAACTGCTGGTACAAAACATAGCAGAGGTGGTACATTCCTGTGGCTGTAACCACAGAGGGGATTTTAACGTCAGAGCGCTAAAAATAACTCCAAGAGAATCGAGAAATTGAAACTGTAGCTTAAGGGGGTAACGCTTCCCTAGTGAACCTGCTTCAATTTCATTGATCTTCCACAATAAGGTGCTATCGCATTTAGGAAGTAACTAAAGGCTAATTTCTTAGTGTTGTAAACGAGAAATATATGGAAATCTAGCGATTGAGTTGAGCTCCTTGTCTTCCACAAAACGGGCGCAATCCTGGAGCAAGGATCATCGCTCATTTTAATTTTGGCCAGGATGAAGAATATCATACTGTAGGAATTTATAGATTATGAAATAATTGGTATTAAATAATCGGGGAGGATTATTGAATAAGAGATTACTTAAAAGACAGAAAAAATGATAAAAGGGAGTGAATTGAGTTGACAGCAAAACTTAGTGTTAAAGAAAGCCCAAAAGTAAATAATAAAGCAATTTTAACGTTAGTGTTGGGGATGTTTTCTATTTTTATTTCAATCATAATGGCTTTAGGTTTCATACCAGGGATTATTGGAATTACAGTTGGATTTCTAGGATTGCGAGAAATGAAGATGTCTAATCAAAATGGAAAGTCACTTGCAACTATTGGGATTTTGATCTGTGTAATTGGAACTTTTTTACCTGTTTTGTTTATGATTTAAATCTTAAATTACAATTTTAAGAAAGCGGAGATGAATTAAGTTATTCAACAATCTGGGAGCTTTAATGGGGCAAGCATTAATAAAAAAGATCGGGCAGAAGCATCATTAGCTACTGTAAGGAAGTAAACCCGTTAAGGTATTCTAGCAGGTTTATAAATTCGGATAATATATCACAAGGAAAGTGAAAATAGTGAAAATTATTAAAATTATTACAATATTTTACGTATTATTTTCTGTAACAGCTTGTACACAGGAGCTAAACTCTGAGCAAATGATTGCTAATAACGAAATTAAGAAAGATCCAGATGTAGATTTATTTCTACTAAATTACTCTGTTTATAAAAAAGTAACTTATTTAAATGAGGATGATGTAGAGTTAAACAATTTTTCAAGTATAGGAGAAATTAAAGATATCTACTCAGGTGAGGGATATCTAAAAGAGAATATGTCGACCAAGTTACCGGTAAAAACAGAAATTTTCAGATCGGATGATGAATCTGGAGTAATCATAGCAAAAACCATAGAGGGATATATTCTATATGAATCTATACCTGAAGGATAAAAAGGTATATATGAGCAATCAAAAGCAACGATAAAATAACTTTAATTCAAGATTTTCTAAAATATGCAACAAACGGGAGCTTTAATGGGGTAAGCATTATTAAAAAAGATCAGCCAGAAGCATCATCAGCTACTGTAAGGAAGTAAACCCGTTAAGGTATTCTAGCAGGTTTATTAATTCGGATAATACAGTAGTAATCTTATCTAAAGGAGGATGTTTATGGCTCAAATATCAATTCAGGAATTAACCATGAAAAATATGTATAAATGCCTAAAACTAAAGTTAGCGGAGGATCAAGTTGATCGAATTGCACCTAATGTTTATTCCATTGCAGAGTCTAAGGTAAATCCCAATTTTACACCTTACGCAATACATTTGGATGAGGAAGTAATAGGTTTTGTGATGACGGAATATGATCCAAACGAGATTGAAGAGAGGAAGTATTGGATTCCTAGGTTTATGATTGATGTCTCTTATCAAAGTAGGGGACACGGGAAAGAGGCGATGCAACAAGTCGTAGATATGCTCAAAAAGAATAATGACTGTCATTATATTGGCCTCTCAACAGAGCCAGATAATTATTTGGCACTTCGATTCTATGAGTCACTTGGATTCGTAAACACTGGCGAGTTGTTAGAGGAAAGTGAAGTTATTTTACTATTAAAGGTATAGACCGTAAATTCACTGATGCCCTATTAGGAAAAAATGAGTTATTTATCTGGGATGATGTAGCCAATATCCCTCTTCAACAAACTAGGAGCGATTGCTGCATAGTAGATTGCTCACAGGTTTATAATTTGAAGAATAATGAAAGTGTAGGTAATTAAAATTTAGGGGAAAGATGAATAAAATAATTAAAAGTGACTCTTACATCTCTGAGTCACTTTTAAGACACTTATTGTGGTGGAATTCCAAAAGGGAATAACACTGGTGCTACGTAGAAGATCCCAATCAATATAATGAGCATAAATGATATTACCAAGGAAAAGCCGCTCCGTATAATCATAATTTTTTCATTTTTCTTATCAAAGGGCATACCAATTACAGATAAGAAAAATGAAACTAATAATAATGGCACTAGATAATATACCCAATTGTTATCTCTATAGTTTGTTACCAGGGACAACCATAGAATAAATATTACCAGTAATATTAGTGTTAATCCGAACGAGATACCATTGGCTACTCTTTTCACATTGCCGTTATTTACCATACATACCCTCCTCACGTATAGTTGTTATAATAATAACAAACTGTTTAGAAAAATGTAAATATTAAACAGGGGCAAAGTTGGTCGCTCCTCACTTGAAAATTGGGCAGCATTCCTGTCCATACATTTAATAAAACTTATAAATTTTATCTGAGGAATGAATTAATGATAACGGTCCTTATAAGGCCAAAAAATTGAATGAAAAACATAATGCTCTATTCCTGTCTATATGGTTGAAATAGGTTTATTTGATCAAATCAAATTACCTCTTATACCCGAGTTAATTATTCTGCAATCGGGAGCTATTGCTGAATGGCAGTCGCCCAAATAGGAGGAGTATTATGCAAGAAAAAATTAACCGTTGGTCATTTATCTTTTCAATTATTTGTTTAGTATTGTTTCTAACTTTTATATTTTCAGGTTGGTTTACGAATTCCATATTGGGCATACATCCTTTAACCATAATTTTATTTGTTTCGTTATTTACATTTCTATTTGGTGTGTATGGTTTTTCAGGTGTTAGGGACGGGAAAGGTATGGCGAGAAGTATATCCACAGTTGTTATAGCACTTGGTTTATCGGCCTTTCTGGGTTTTGTATTAATGTTTGGGAGCTTACTTAACTAACGGGAGCGTGAGCTGAAGTTTATCATTCTTTAGCTTTTTTCTTATTCAAGAGTTGAACAGTTTAATTCAATAAAAAAATGGAAGAATAACAATAGCTAATAATGGAGGTGTATTCCATGCGTAAGTTTTTGTTATTTTCAGTATTTGTAATTATACTGTCATTTCATTCGCTAAATCACGATGTTTCTGCTAACTCACAATCATTTGATTATTGTATGGAAAGGCTAAACAAAGAAATTCAAAAAGATATTGAATCAAGTTTTCCTTTCTTAAAAGAGTTAAAGGAAAAAGACTATACCATGAGTTATCATTACGATGATTTAATAAAAATGAAGGCTCCTATAGGAAAGGTAGATACCCACCTAAATTCACTTATATCGTTATTCCATGGGACTTCAATTGGAGATAGACAGTTAATAATAACAAGTGATAAATACAGTCAAAAATGGGGTGATGCTTTCACTGGTTATATATTTTATAAAAAAATCGATGGAACTAATGTACTCCTGAAAATAAAAAAGGGAGAAAAAGCTTGGATAGTAGTTAAACAAAATAAGGTTCGTGGAAAATTAGTAACTCTCGAACAAATTGATAAAAAATGTGTTGATTAGATGCTTATTCAAAATAAGAATATAGTGAATTAGGTTTGAGACCATTTTTAATTATTCCATTAAAGGGCGCGACCTGGAGCAACGCAGGTAGAAAATGATCAAACTTTTTTATAAAAACAAACCTTAAATTTGCTGGATAAGAACCCATTTTGATCAATCTTTTTTCAAAATGGATTTTTTTTATCGTAAAGTGCTGGTTTGTGAGATATTTTTTTACCAAACTTTATTTCAAAGCAACACAAACGAAAGAAAATCCGAAACCCAATAACATTCAAGGGTTTTCGGATTTTCATTTTTATGGTCAACCCTGAACAGGGATGGTCTTCATTTCATAGATTTTTTGGAGAGTACGGACATGCATTTTCTTTTCACTATCATCTTCAGTGTGGAGGTACCACTCGACTAGTTTATACCCAAACATCAGAAGGATCAGTTCGTAGATGCAATGATTGGCAATAGGGGATACATCCGCATATTCTGAAAAGCCTTTGTAATACGCAGGAACGCATCGCTGGTAGTATTCGACCATGTGATCGATATCCGCTTCATCTGCAATCAGGCTTGCGATATCTTCTCCCAGATATCCCCATCCACTGGTATCCCAGTCAATGAGCACAATTTTCCCATCGGTATAGATTAGGTTGGTTACCCAGAAGTCCCGGTGGCAAAGCACGAGAGGTAATTTTTCAATTCGGTCGAGTAACTCTTCTGAGTGTTCATCGATGTCGATGAGCATTTGCCGCAGGTGCAGCGGGAAATCGCAATCGTCCGAGCGTATATAATCATAGACGACCGGCCATGAGCGGTAATGCAGATACGTATTCTTCATAAGATCCGCATGGCTCAAGTTAGTCAGGCTTTGAAGAACGGCGGGTTGCTCAGCATACAGCTTGCCTTGATAGCGTCCTAACTCAAGCGCTGCCAGCTCATACATGTCACCTGACAAGTCTATGCCGGTTACGCCATCGATATATTCCAGCCATAGCTGGAATTCATCTTCTTTGTCATTGATCTCAGCGTGATAACATGTCGGCCAGCGGAAAGCATCCGAGAACGTCGTTTTCAGGTCAGACGAATAGAGATCGTATTCCCGACGCCATGAGCCTGGGTCGCCGTAACGTTCCCACTTCTTCTGGTTTTTTAGCACGATACGGTACGGTGATTTTTCGCCATCTACGGTTTCTGCAATCCCTGTTATCAGGTACACATTTCCCACAGTTCCGCCCTGTAACGGCTTGCTTTGGCAGGTCGCGGAGATGACATCCTTCTTGAATTGTTGGCTTAAAGCATGGATTAGTGTATCAAGTTTAATATTCAGTTTTTCCATCCTCCTTTTTTCTTCGTTTGCTTGCTCCAAATGGCACTCGTTTTGTTTCGAGCCCTCTTGTCGATAAGGTAGCCCGTTTTATCATGGACATACTTTTTCTCATGCTGCTGGGCAAGATAATGCTCCCACCGTTCACGCAGCAACGAACCGTCGGTAAGCGCGGTGAGAACGGCACAACCCGGCTCGGTTTGATGGCGGCAATCCGTAAATCGGCATTGTGCAAATAAATTCTCCACATCGGCAAAGCCTGCGCGGATACCCTCTTCCGCATCAAAAAGCCCGAGTTCACGCATACCAGGTGTATCAATGACCATAGCACCGGAGGGGAGCATGAACAGCTGACGGTGCGTTGTCGTATGCCGCCCCCGGCTGTCGACCTCACGGATCGATTGAGCCTTCATTACGTCCTTTTCCATCAAAGCATTGAGCAGAGATGATTTACCGACGCCGGACATGCCGAGAAAGACTACTGTTTTACCAGGCATTAAGTAGGTTCCGAGTTCGTTCAGCCCTTGACCTGTATGACTGCAGATTGCGTGAACCGGCACATCAGGGATGCTTTGTGTGACTTCTGTGAGTGGGAGATTATAATCTTCAACGAGATCTGCCTTGGTTAGAATGACGACCGGTTGGCCGCCACTTTGCCTAGCTTGTGTTAGGTACCGCATGATGCGGGAAACGTTAAAATCCAAATTCAGAGAAGAAAGGATAAATACATATTGAAAGTTGGTTGCGACGACCTGTTCCAGCACGGTTTTAGCATAGCCTACCGCATGCCCCGAGTAATCAGCGCGTGAGAACTTGGAGCGTCGGGGAAGTACTTTAACGATGAGAGAATTCCCGCTCTCGTTGAACTGCAGCAAAACAAAATCACCGACACATGGAAAGTCCTCACGCGCTTCCACACTGTGATAAAACACGCCTTTGAGTACTGCTGAAACTTCGCCGCGCTCGGTCATGACCGTGAAGCGCTCTCGCCTATGATCAGTTACTCTACCGGGCAATAAACCCTCGGGAATTTTCTCTATTGCTGTATAACCATAAGTTTTTAAATCCATCATGTTTTTTGTTAGCTCCTTTTAATGTTGTTTTTGGACGCAAAAATGCCACGGACAAGCAGCCTCTATAGAAGCTGCTGTCGCATGGCATTAGGACGTAAAAAAAGATACGACCTTTTTCGTATCCTGCAAACGGCAATATTCACGAAAGGTTACTTCTGATGGCATACCAAATAAAATGGGCGTTTCCCCATTCGTTAAAGTATGCCTGCTATTCAGTTTTAAGACAAAATCACCATATAAATAGCTACCATTAAAACACATCTCCCTTCGTGTCGGAACTTGCTTATCGCTAAGCTGTCTATAGAATACCTTATCTTGGAAACAAGAGTCAATACCTGAAAGTTTGGAAAATTCTATCTCGAGGTGTTGTTGATGCAACAAGGGCAGTAAAACTGAATATAAAAGGTTAAAAAAGTTAGAAAATAGACTGTTTTTGTATCTTTACTAAAGTTATATACGTTCAAAAACCATACAGTATATAAGGGAGCGCTAGTTGAAAAAGCATTAAGTTGACGATTGAGGCAAAATATTAGTTATTCCATTAAAGGCGCAATTCTGTAATAAGGTACCGCCTCGTTTTTATTTACACCGGATGAAGATTAACATATTGTAGGAACTTTTAAATTATGAAATAATTGGAATTAAGCAAAACGGGCAGGATAGTGGTGCGAGGCGTTTCTAACTCAAATTGAGAATGGCATACATTACTCAGATAAACGTTAGACAATTCCTTCTGGAATTGAAGGATTATATTGAA
>NZ_JBHVHV010000029.1:0-25417 GCF_042800035.1 Sutcliffiella sp. NPDC057660 | reverse complement strand
CCATGCACTACCTGTCAGCTATACACTTCCGCCACTACGGTGTGTTCAGGACTTTCACCCTCTAGTCCGATGCGCTGCCAAGCGCACAAAAGCTTCCCATCTCTCAACGGGAAGCTTTTCGTATTTATACCATCACTTTACAAATATCATTCGTGAATTCCACGGGATCATGGATTGGCAGACCTTCAATCAATAGTGCTTGATTATAGAGCAGGCTAGTGTAGAGTGCCAGCTTTTCTTTATCGGTTGCATGAGCATCCTTCAGTGATTGGAACACTTCGTGGTTGGTGTTTATTTCTAACACCTTGTTTGCTTTGATGTTTTGGTTGTCCGGCATCGCTGCGAGGATTTTTTCCATCTCGATGGTCACTTCGCCTTCGGTGGACAAGCAGACAGGATGTGTTTTCAGGCGCTTGGATACCTTTACCTCGGTAACCTTCCCCGCCAGAAGCTCCTTCATCGCTTCAAACAATTCCTTGTTCTCTTCTTGTTTCGCGTTTGTGGCACTGTCATTATCCTCACTATCGATACCAAGGTCTCCACTGGACACATTCTTGAATTCTTTCTCTTTATAGTTCATCAGCATCTTTATGGCGAATTCATCGATATCCTCTGTGAAATAGAGCATTTCATAGCCTTTGTCCAACACCATTTCGGTCTGTGGCAGCTTTTCGATACGCTCCTTTGATTCACCTGTTGCATAGTAGATGTACTTCTGGTCCTCAGGCATTCTTGAAACGTACTCATCCAAGGTAACCAGCTTTTTCTCTTTGGAAGAGTAGAACATGATGAGGTCCTGTAATGATTCTTTGTTCGCACCAAAATCTGCATAGACGCCATATTTCAATTGGCGGCCAAAAGCCTGATAGAACTTCTCATAGTTCTCGCGTTCGTCCTTCAGCATGCTTTGCAGCGCACTTCTGATTTTCTTAGCCAGGTTTTTCGCGATGAATGTCAATTGGCGGTCCTGCTGCAGCATTTCACGGGAGATGTTCAGCGACAAGTCCTCTGAATCCACAAGGCCTTTGACAAAGCTGAAGTGATCAGGCAGCAGGTCTCCACACTTGTTCATGATCAGCACGCCGCTCGAGTATAGCTCCAAGCCCTTCTCAAACTCCTTGGAATAGTAGTCGTACGGCATATTTTCCGGAATATAGAGAATGGCATTGTAACGGATTGTACCATCCACACTCACATGGAGATGCTTGAGTGGCTTATCAAAGCCGTAATGCTTTTCCTCGTAGAATTTCTCGTAGTCCTCTTTCGTCAATTCGTTTTTATTTTTCCGCCAGATCGGAACCATGCTGTTGATGGTCTGTTCCTCACGTGTTTCCTCCAACTCCTGATCGTCTTCGGATTTAGGCTTGGTAGTGGTGACATCCATCTTGATCGGGTAGCGGATAAAATCGGAGTATTTTTTGATAATCGCCTTTAGGCGGTACTCCTCCAAATATTCATCAAAGCTATCGTCTTCGGTGTTTTCTTTCATTTTCAAAATGATCGTTGTGCCGACTGTTTCCTTTTCAGCAGGCTCAATCGTATATCCTTCTGCTCCCTCTGACTCCCATTTAAAAGCATCATCCTGCCCTAACGCCCTACTGATTACTGTTACGACATCCGCAACCATGAACGCTGCATAGAAGCCTACACCAAATTGTCCTATAATATCAAAGCCATCCTTGATTTCATTTTCCTTCTTGAAGGCCAAGGAGCCGCTATTTGCAATAACACCAAGGTTCGCTTCAAGCTCTTCCTTCGTCATTCCGATCCCAGTATCCACGATTGTTAAAGTACGTTCCTCTTTGTTTGGAATCACTTTTATAAAGTAGTTATCCTTATCGAACGTCATAGAATCATCTGTCAATGCTCTGTAATAGATTTTATCCATCGCGTCACTTGCGTTGGAGATCAACTCGCGAAGAAATACCTCTCGCTGGGAGTAGATCGAGTTAATCATCATTTCTAATAGTCTTTTCGATTCAGCTTGGAATTCTTTCTTAGCCATGCTCACAATCTCCTTCCAGATATGAATATGTAATTTAGCACTCTCCTGTTAGGAGTGCTAACCCCACTAAATAATTATCACATTTGGATATTTTATGTCAATAGATTTGAACAAAAAGAAAAGCAGTACATTTCATGAAGAAACGTACTGCCACTTTTCAGGCGCTTTTTGAAATGTCAGGTACACTCAGTTGCCCTTTTAGTTTCCGGTCATAGATGCTAGTGGTGAAAATGGCGATGACCATCAAGCCCATCAGCACTCCAAACAGCATTTCCATGCCATGAAGATCCACCAATATTCCACCCATCAATGGACCGAGCATCCTGCCCCCTGTGGCAGTGCTGTTTACAATGCCCTGATAGAAGCCTTCCCTGCCTTTTGGCGCAAGGTCGTTTGCAACGGTTGGCACGGCTGGCCAGACAAACATCTCTCCTACTGTAAGGATAACCATAGCGGTGACAAAGGCCGTGTACTGCTCAGCAGTCCCGGCAACGGCAAAGGAAGCGATAAATATCAACAAACCTACCATGATTTGTGCTTTTAAAGTCTTCGTGTACCTTTTGACAATATAGGATATCAAAGGCTGTGCCAATACGATTAGCGCACCATTGATCGTCCAAAGAATACTGTACTGCTTAAGTGATATCCCAAGAGACTGCGTGTGCGTTGCGATCGAAGTCTGCCATTGTACATAACCCATCCAGCAAAGAAGATATCCAATACAAACAATCAAAAGTGCATAAAGTTTTGTATGATCTTTGGTTTTTTTGGAATGATCCAGGACTGATGACTGAACGGTCGGGTTCGCCTGAATGCCTCTGTAGCCAATCAGTGCAATAAGGAAGAATATTGCATACGTTACTGCGTTCGCCAGGAATATGTAGTCAAAGCGAATTTCCGCTACAAGTCCTCCAAGCGCAGCACCTATGGCAACCCCCAGGTTCTGCGACACATACATCGCATTGAATGATTTCCTTCCGCCTTCCTTCCAAACAGATCCAGCCATTGCATACATGGAAGGAAAAACAATTCCTGAGCCGAAACCGATGATGGTTAAATAAATGATGTAGAAATTCCATGAATGATTCAGCGTCATCCCTATTAATGCGGTAATCGTGATGGAAATACCAAGAAGAATCGATCTATACCCGCCTATTTTATCGAACAGATACCCGCCAATCAGGTTTCCAATGACACTTGCCCCTGCATTGACCATAAGCACAAGTCCTGCAACCGACAAGGATTTGCCTAGAATATCATGAATATATATAGTATTTAACGGCCATAAAAAAGAAGCCCCTGTTACGTTTATTGCCATACCAACAACAAGCAACCAAAGAGCTTTGGGCATTTTCAACATACTGCATGCCCTCCTTCAACCAATTATTTCGAAAGCCAAAATAATTGTAATCGGTTTTGTTCCCAGTTTCAATACAAATTGCTTGAAATGGCAAAATGTAATAATTAAGATAATTTAGGGGTCTGGCCCCTTCCACATTTAAACAGAAAAAGCGCCGCCTAATGGCCACGCCTTTGTTCTTTTTCGCTATGATTTTTGGATCTGACCGGTTGGGAGCGCTTAAGGTTCTGTTGCTTTACATCTTTCACCGGGTTATATTCTGCACCCATTTCTACTGTGTTTCCTGTCTTTTGTTCAGGATTATTCTGTTTGGAACGTTTCTTCATCATTTTCGCCTCCGATGTTAGTGCCTTAACAAGGTCATATCATTTTGAAGACTTTGCAGCTGCAGCCTCATGCGATTGAGCTGCTCACGCTGCTGGGCATTACAGCTTAAAGAAAGATGCATCAAATCATTATAGGTCGTTTCTATCTGTTCCTGTGCATTCGTAAACTCTGTATCATTGTAGTGCTCCAGCTGCTGAGCTTCGCTATATTGGGCATGTGCATTCCGTAAAGTATCCTCACATTGCTGAATAAATTGTTCCACTGATTGTCTCGTTGCCATTTTTTTCACCTCACACTTAATTGTGATGCTCCTTGTTATTTTGCACATTTTTCTTTGTGGCATTCGGTAAAACCGTACAGGAAAATTCTTGTCTATAAATGAAAGTCGAAATCAAATTGTATGCCTTCCCTATTACGTGCTAAAATCATGTAGGATAAAAAAAAGAGGAGGATGACGGATGACCAACATAAAAAGTCAAAATCCGTTTCCATATTCCGCCCTGGACAAGCGATATCACACCTGGAATTATCATCTCCGCCAAACCTTCGGACATAAAGTGTTCAAGGTAGCATTGGACGGTGGATTTGATTGTCCAAATCGTGATGGCACGGTAGCCTTTGGTGGATGTACATTTTGCAGCGCAGCAGGATCCGGTGATTTTGCCGGCAATCGTGTGGATGACTTGATTACTCAATTCAATGAAGTAAAAGATAAAATGCACCATAAATGGAAAGACGGAAAATACATGGCCTATTTCCAAGCGTTCACCAATACCCATGCACCTGTTGCAGAACTTCGGGAAAAGTACGAGACCGTATTAAGTCAGGAGGGCGTGGTGGGATTGTCCATCGGCACTCGGCCGGACTGTTTGCCTGATGATGTAGTCGAATATTTGGCGGAACTCAATGAGCGCACCTACCTATGGGTGGAGCTTGGACTTCAGACTGTTCACGAAAGAACTGCCTTGTTGATCAATCGTGCCCATGACTTTGAGATGTATAAAGAAGGCGTCCAAAAACTCCGGAAACACGGTATCAGGGTCTGCTCCCATATTATTAACGGACTTCCGTTGGAAAATAATAAAATGATGATGGAAACCGCCCAGGCTGTGGCTGACCTGGGCGTACAGGGAATCAAAATTCACCTTCTTCATCTTTTGAAAGGGACGCCGATGGTCAAGCAATATGAAAAAGGTCTGCTTGAGTTCTTATCCTTCGATGATTACATCCAGCTCGTATGTGACCAGCTTGAGATCCTTCCACCAGAGATGATTGTTCACCGAATCACAGGCGATGGTCCCATTGATATCATGATCGGGCCAATGTGGAGCGTGGACAAGTGGTCTGTGCTGAATGCGATAGATGCCGAACTGAAACGGCGTGACAGCTATCAAGGGAAATACTATGTACCGAAAAAAGAGGCGATGGAATGAAGCTGGATCGAGTATTGCCATACAGTAAAAAAATATTGAAGCTGGCGCTTGCCGAGGGGGACATTGCAGTCGATTGCACTATAGGGAACGGTCATGACACCGTCTTCCTTGCCGATTTGGTCGGACAAAGTGGACATGTTTATGGCTTCGATATCCAAAAGGAAGCAATCATCGCCACTAGCGAGCTAGTGCTGAACTCCGGGTTTACGGATTGCGTGACATTATTCCAGGAGAGTCACGCCCGCCTCTTGGAACTGATTCCAAAAACGGAACACTCCAGAATACGCGGAGCAATTTTTAATTTAGGGTATCTTCCGGGCGGCGACAAGGAGATTGTGACACTTGCGGAAAGTACGATTGCTGCGGTGGAACAGCTTTTGTCTGTTATGGAAAAAGAAGCGGTCATCGTGCTTGTCGTCTACCATGGCCACCCTGAAGGCCAGGTCGAACGGGACGCACTGCTGGATTATGTTACTGGCTTGGACCAGAAAAAAGCCCATGTCCTGCAGTACCGATTTATGAATCAGGTGAACAACCCACCTTTTATTATTGCGATCGAGAAGAAATAGGATATCGGGATTAAAGAAAAGTCCTTCATCGGTGGGTGAAGGACTTTTTATGTTTGCTTCCTGTGGAAAAGGTTCTTCATCGGCTTTATGATGGACCTTTTGCACCTGCTTTCCCATGAAAAGGTTCTTCATCGGCTTTATGATGGACCTTTTGCACCTGCTTTCCCATGAAAAGGTTCTTCATCGGCTTTATGATGGACCTTTTGTGCATGCTTTCCCATGAAAAGGTTCTTCATCGGCTTTATGATGGACCTTTTGCACCTGCTTTACCATGAAAAGGTCCTTCATCGGCTTTATGATGGACCTTTTGTGCATGCTTTCCCATGAAAAGGTCCTTCATCGGCTTTATGATGGACCTTTTGCACCTGCTTTCCCATGAAAAGGTTCTTCATCGGCTTTATGATGGACCTTTTGCACCTGCTTTTCATGAAAAGGTCCTTCATCGGCTTTATGATGGACCTTTTGCACCTGCCTCACCACAAAAAAGTCCTTCATGACCTCTATGAAGGACTTTTCCACCATTTTCCCACACCCCTACGAACTCTCCCGCCACTGCTGTATCCGCCTGTAAGCCCGTCCATTCATATAAAAGAAATACGCCGTGCCGCCACTCGAGCGGATGATGCTTTTGGCCATACCCGATACGTTTTTGCAGTCATGGACTTTGCGGTCGGAGAGATATACTCCGAGCAGCCCCCGATTGATCAACCGGTGGAATTTTTCAAAAGGCAGTCCTGCAGTATGCTCATCCGCTTTTGCAACAAAATGCTTCAGCCGCTCCATCAAGACTGCTTCATCCATATAGTACGTACAGAAGTTCAGATCCCCACCTGCCAGATCCTCCTCCTGATCGATAAAGTAATCAAGCAAAATGTGTAGACCCTGAATGTACGGAAAATAACCACCTACGATTTTCGAGGCATGCTGCGCCGAGAAATCCTCACGGAACGATTGGGATACCAGGCAGAAGATACCGAGGGTCGAGCCCGAACACGCAGAGAATTCATACCATTCCATCGGTGGAAGGTCCTCCTTATATGTGGCGAACCATTTTTCCAATCGTGGAACCCGCTCCTCCACCACAACATGCTTATGTACTTGAAGATCACAGTAATATTGGCAAAGCTTCATTAAATGAGGAAAAATAATGGGGTAGTGTTCAATATCCTTCAACACACTTTGACAGGTACTTACCAAATCACCCAGATACCCGCCATCCTCCTGTTCCTGTCGACAACGGTAATAGTTCTTGACAGGGGAACCGACAGTCAACGCATCCTTCATTGATTCGTGCAGCGTTGTAAAATCAACCGGATCGAGTGAGGTGCTTCGGTCACACAGGTTATCCAGATAATCACTGATTGTCTGGTAAGCTACAATGAACTTGATCGCCTTTTGAATATCGGCGCCTGCCAGCAAGGAAAGGATCCCCCCACCCTCGCAATGAAACGCTTTTGAATCAATGCTTGCCAGTGCCTGCATCTTTAATTCAGCATCCGGAATCTCACTGGCCCTACTTTTCCAATAGGCCAGTTCTTCATAGACAACAGGAAAGACATTTCGATACACACTTTTCATAAGGGAAAAAGGATGGGTCGGTACCTTCAAGCTTATTCACTTCCTTCTAATTGTAAGTTAAAAAAGGCTTTCGCATAGCGGAATACCTTATCCCGCTCTGGTTCATTGAAAATCTCATGATATAGTCCATTCCATTCCTTATAGCTTTTTTCTTTTGCCCCTAAGGAATTGAACCATATAATAGATGCTTCTTTATCTACAATTAAATCATCTCCAGCCTGCATAAGCAAAACCGGAATATCCGGGAACTTATCAATGCTCGTATACGCGTGGTTCATCGATTGGACGAGCTCACGATACCATCTGACGGAAACCTTGGTGATATACAATTGGTCATCGGCAGCATTTTTGATAATTTCTTCGTTGCGTGTAGCCTTGTCAATTGTCAGCCCGGTATTGAATTTAGTCTTTGGCAGGATAAAATTCAAGCCTTTCGAAAGTACATCCATCCCTTTAGCCGGGTGATGAAGCAACTTCAAGCATGGCGAGGAAAGAATGACCCCTGCCACAAGCAACGGGCTTTTCTCCTGCATTGTACGTATCACTGCAAGGCCTCCCATGCTATGCCCGATGACAAAAACCGGCGGCTTCAGAAGGTACGCCTCCTTGATCCAGTTTTCCACTTCGTCTATATATTCATCGAACGTATCGATATGTCCTCTTCTTCTAGTGGAAAGTCCTTGACCAGGCAGATCCCCCATCACTACGTTGAATCCATTTGCCTTCCATTGGTCGATCAACCATGGATAGCGCCCATGGTGTTCTTGGGCACCATGGACGATCACCACGGTTCCCTTCGGATTTTCGACCTCCCATTTCCACATAAAAACACTCCCTTAATTACTTAATGTATCTTTCTGATATAATAAAATAAAACAAATCTATATGACAAGTTGGAGGCTCCCATGTATAAAATATACCCTTATCACGATAAAAAACCCCAGATAGATCCCACTGCTTTCCTAGCTGATTTTTCCGTCATTACAGGGGATGTGACAATCGGGAGAGAAAGCAGCATCTGGTTTCACACCGTCATTCGCGGGGATGTCGCCCCTACCATCATCGGGGACAGAGTCAACATCCAGGATCAGTCCCTCTTGCATCAAAGTCCGAATAGACCTCTTATTATAGAAGATGACGTGACAGTTGGCCACCAATGCACCTTACATAGTTCCTTCATCAGAAAAAACGCCCTGATCGGAATGGGCTCGATTATTCTCGATGGTGCCGAAATCGGGGAGGGCTCCTTTATCGGGGCGGGCAGCCTTGTATCCCCCGGAAAAAAGATCCCACCAAACACGCTTGCCTTTGGACGTCCTGCAAAAGTGGTCCGCGAACTGACCGAGGAGGACAAAAAAGACATGGCACGCATTCGCAGAGAGTATGTGGAGAAGGGGCAATATTACAAATCGCTGCAGACATAATTTGCGTCTTTACTGTGACCGTTATGATTTCATAACGGTTTTTTTATTTTCATCAGGCAAAATTAACCCTTTTTTTACAATCGCTTATCATTTCCTAAATATTCACTACTTACAATATAGTTAAACAGATCAATTTCTTTATTAAGGGGTTGTGAAAAATGATCAAATTCCTACACAATTTTTATGACTTTGATTGTCATGTATTCCGTGGAATCAATCGGCATTTCGAAAAGAAAGCACTAAACCTTTTCTTCCGCACCATCACTCATGCTGGTGGCGCAACATTTACCATCTGCACCATTCTACTCATTATTCTCCTTGCATCGAGTTCTTTGAGATACGCAGCCATCGCAAGCGGACTCGCCCTTGCAATTAGCCATATACCTGTATCGATCATGAAAAAATTCTATCCAAGAAAACGTCCTTACCTTGCATTAACCGAAATAAAAGTGGCCACCAACCCATTAAAGGATCATTCCTTCCCTTCCGGCCATACCACTGCCATTTTTTCGGCTGTTCTCCCTTTCATCCTGTATGCACCTATGCTTTGTGCCATTCTTCTTCCTCTGGCAATAAGCGTCGGGATTTCGAGAATGTACCTCGGTCTTCACTATCCATCAGATGTGGCAGTAGGCTGTATCCTTGGCACCTCTGTAGGATGCTTTTCCTATTTGGCTCTTGCTTCTTTTTATCCATATGCACTTATATAAAAGAAAAATAGTTGAAATGGGGGATTTTTGTGAAAATAGCAATCTTCACTGATACTTTTGCACCTGATGTAAATGGTGTTGCAAGGACATTAAAGAGGTTTACCTCCTACTTGGAGAAGAAACACATCGAGTATCGGGTTTTTGCACCTGTCAGCTCAGGGGAAGATCTGTTCTCGAGTCACGTACATCGGTTTGTGAGCCTTCCCTTCTTCCTGTATCCCGAATGCAGGATTGCACTTCCTAACATGATTTCCGTGAAAGCGGAGCTGCAAAAATTCCAGCCTGACATCATTCATGTGGCAACACCGTTCTACATCGGCTTATGCGGTTTACACTACGCAAAAAAGCTCAACATCCCGGTTGTCGGTTCTTATCATACCGACTTTGATAAATACCTCGAATATTACGATCTTCAATTTCTGACAAAATTTCTATGGACATACATGAGATGGTTTCACCGGCCGCTACGAAAAATTTTCGTACCTTCCCTTGATACCCAGGAGCACCTTAAAAAGCACGGGTTCACCAATACTACTATTTGGCCCCGGGGGGTGGATTGCAATCTGTTTCATCCCGGAACCTCCTCTACCTCACTGAAAGAAAAATTCCAGATCAAAGAAAAATACATCATCAGTTTTGTAGGCAGACTTGCACCAGAAAAAGATGTGGCACTATTGCCTGCCATTGAAGCAGCACTGCCACAGCATATCCGTGAACATACTCACTGGCTCATTGTCGGGGATGGCCCTCTGAAGCAGGACTTAATGAAGCAGGGACCTTCAAACATGACCTTTGCCGGTTTCCGTTCAGGCTCCGAGCTGACGGAGATCTATGCAGCCTCCGATCTTTTTGTCTTTCCATCTTCAACAGAAACCTTTGGCAATGTGGTCCTCGAATCTCTGTCTTGTGGAACTCCGGTAATCGGGGCAGACGCTGGCGGGGTACGTACCATCCTTGAGAACGGTGTGACAGGAATATTATGTCCTGAAAAAGATATTGAAGCTTTTTCAAAAGCCATTGCTTCTCTACTCTATGATTCATCCTTTCGAAAAGAGATGGGCTTGGCCGGCAGGCAATATGCCCTCTTGCAGTCATGGGACACAATATTTGAGCGGCTGTTGCAAGACTACCGCGATGCTTTGAATGAGGAACTTCAGAAGCTCGCTTAATTCCTTTTACAGAAAACTTGCAACCTTCCGATATTCTTGTATATAATAAAGATAATCTGACGAACGGAAAGGAGGGAATGAGATGTTACTATCTGTAAAGCTTCGCGGGCAATACTTGTCATACTTACATTTATGCCGCGCGATTTTTCATGATTCATTTGTTAACGGGATAAGTCTGTCCTTTTTTAACAAACTGAATACATGCTGCAGATAGTAAGAGATCTCTCACCCCTCCGTCCCCCACTATTGATAGTGGGTAATCATTAAATAGCCATGGGTTAAGAAGACTCCTTCTTACTCATGGTTTTTTTGTGTCCAAAAAAAATAATCTTAAGGAGCTCATTAACATGATGCTATGTACAATAAATGAAATAAGCAAAAGCTTTGCAGGAACGAAAATCTTCGAAAACCTTTCCCTCGACATTCAGGAGAAGGACCGAATCGGATTAGTCGGCAGGAACGGCAGTGGCAAAACCACGATATTTCAGCTGATCAGCGGAAAAGAATCACCTGATACAGGAGCCATTCATATTAAAAAAGGAATGAATGTCGGATATCTATCACAGATTCCTTCTTTCCCTGACGGAACCACAGGAGAGGATGTACTTTCATCGGCTTTTTCCGAAGCAATGATGATACAGGAAAAACTGAGGGCACTTGAGCTGCAAATGACCCAGGAAACAAATGAAAGCAAGCTTCAACGGATAATGGAGGAGTATGGTGTCCTTCAGGAGCGCTTCTCCTTTATGGGAGGCTATGAAATCGAAGCCGAGATTCAGAAGATAGCGAATGGATTAAAAATCTCCCACCTGCTTTCACAAAAGTTTGCCAGTCTAAGTGGCGGGGAGCAGACGAAAATTTGTCTTGGTTTTATTCTATTGCAGAACCCGGAATTGCTATTGCTGGATGAACCGACCAATCATCTGGATATTTTTTCGGTGGAGTGGCTGGAGCAATATTTGCGCGATTACTCAGGTACAGTTGTTGTCATCTCCCATGACCGCTACTTCCTGGACGAGGTGGCAACCAAAATCATCGATCTTGAAGATGGGGAAACACATGTCTACCACACAAACTACAGCGGTTTTATCAAAGAAAAAGAAGAGCGCCTACTCCTTGAGTTCGCAGCCTATCAGGAGCAGCAGAAAAAAATCAAAAAGATGAAAGAGACCATTAAACGCCTGAAGGAATGGGCCAACCAGGCGAATCCGCCAAACGCTGCGATGCACCGACGCGCAAAAAGCATGCAAAAGGCCCTAGACCGACTGGAAAAGGTGAAACGTCCCATTCTGGAGAGAAAGGCTATGGGTCTTCAATTTGAAGGAAGCGAACGGAGCGGGAAAGACGTCCTTACCATGGAAGGATTGGCAAAATCCTTTGGCGGGCGTAAGCTCTTTGATCAGCTTGACCTACATGTTTTCTTTCAAGAAAGAGTCGCGATTGTCGGCCAAAACGGAACAGGAAAAACCACTCTCCTGAAAATTCTTCTGGACGAGGAAAGTCATGATTCCGGCGACTTAAAGGTAGGAAGCAATGTGAAAATCGGGTACCTCTCTCAGCATGTGGAGGCCGCTACCCCTAAACAGACGCTGATCGACGCTTTTCGGGAATACGTACCCATCACCCAGGAACAGGCACGACATGTTCTTGCGAAGTTTCTTTTCTACGGTCCTTCTGTATTTAAAAGAGTGGAAAATTTAAGCGGAGGAGAAAAAATGCGTTTGCGCTTGGCCCAGCTGATGTATCAAGATATCAACCTCCTTATTCTCGACGAGCCGACAAACCATCTGGACATTGAATCTCGGGAAGTCCTGGAGGAAGCGCTCGAGGATTTCAGCGGGACGATCGTTACCGTGTCGCATGACCGCTACTTTTTGAATAAGTATTTTGAGAAAACCTGCTGGCTTGAAGGCGGGAGGCTGACCACTTATACCGGCAACTACCAATATGCTCGTAAAAAGAGAAAAGAATTGGAAAAGGAAAAACCGCAAATAGTTGTTCAAGCTCCGGATAGTAAGAAGGATACTGTCCCTCCCGAACGAGTAAAAAGAAATGCCCCAACTTCCATCGAGCCCAAGAAGATAGAGGCAAAATTGGAAGAACTGGAACTGGCAATATTCCAGTTGGAGGCACAGATGGAAAAAGAGACAGATCTTGCGACCCTGCAAGAGTATCAGGATGACTGGAACATCAGAGAAGCGGAACGCGCCTCCCTCTATGAATTGTTGGAGGATGCGCTTTAAGCATTGTTGAAGCAGGCGATCTATTTCGCCTGTTTTTTGTTGGAGGGCTTGTTTCTTATGCAATTTCGAGTATTCCGCAGTGGATTTTACAGGTAAATTTAAAGATATCAACGGAAATTTTCATATATCCACGTTTTCGGACACTATATCAAAGAGAAAAAAATTATATCAATGAAATTAAAAATATATCCAAGTAAAACAGGCACATATAGATAAAACGCACTTTCCAACAATATTCGACGTCATGGCCCACGACAACCATTCACTGCTCTTAGAAACCAGACACAAAAAAAACTGCCGCCAAACCAGGCACAAAACCTGATTTGGCGGCAGCCACAATAAAAATTTAAGCGTTCGCTTGCTCTTTCAACGCATCCGCTTTATCCACTTGCTCCCAAGGAAGGTCAAGATCGTTACGGCCAAAGTGACCGTATGCAGCAGTCTGCTTGTAGATTGGGCGACGAAGGTCTAGCATTTTGATGATTCCAGCTGGACGAAGGTCGAAGTTGTTGCGCACAAGTTCCACTAGCTTCTCTTCAGATACTTTACCAGTTCCGAAAGTGTCCACTGCGATGGATACAGGCTGTGCTACACCGATTGCGTATGCAAGTTGAACTTCACATTTGTCAGCCAATCCGCTTGCTACGATGTTTTTTGCAACATAACGTGCTGCATATGCTCCGGAACGGTCAACTTTCGTTGCGTCCTTACCGGAGAATGCTCCACCACCGTGACGAGCATATCCACCATACGTATCAACGATGATTTTACGTCCAGTCAATCCAGCATCCCCTTGAGGTCCACCGATAACGAAACGGCCAGTCGGGTTGATGAAGTATTTTGTGTTTTCGTCAATCAAGTTAGCAGGAACTACCGGCTTGATTACGTGTTCTTTCACATTACGTTGGATCTGCTCCAAAGAAATCTCCGGGTGATGCTGAGTAGAGATAACGATTGTATCGATACGTACCGGTTGATCGTTTTCATCATATTCTACAGTTACCTGAGTTTTTCCATCCGGACGTAAGTATGGAAGGATTTCTTCTTTTCTTACTTCTGTTAGGCGACGGGAAAGCTTATGAGCCAATGAAATCGGTAAAGGCATCAATTCCTTTGTTTCATTGCAAGCAAATCCGAACATCAGACCTTGGTCTCCCGCACCGATCGCTTCGATTTCCGCATCTGACATTTGTCCTTCACGAGCTTCCAATGCCTGGTCAACACCCATTGCGATGTCAGCGGACTGCTCGTCGATGGACGTAAGTACCGCACAAGTTTCTGCGTCAAAACCGTACTTCGCACGAGTGTATCCGATTCCTTGGATTGTTTCACGAACGATTTTTGGGATATCTACATAAGTAGAAGTAGTGATTTCTCCAGCAACAAGCACCAATCCAGTTGTTACAGAAGTTTCACACGCTACACGTGCATTTGGGTCATTAGTAAGAATAGCATCAAGGATGGAGTCGGAAATTTGGTCACAAATTTTATCCGGATGCCCCTCCGTTACCGATTCAGAAGTAAATAAACGACGTTGCTTAGTCATTAAAAAAGTTCCTCCTTTTGTATATGAAAAGCGTTTTACCTCTCTTCATGTATAACAGTATGTTTGATACGGATCTCATTTCCTGTTGTGCTGTTCTTTGTTATCTTGTGCAGAATATAAAAAACCTTTCCATAAAGTTGAGGAAAGGTTTGGGTTCAAGAATTAGCCTTTCACTCTTATCGGTCAAGGTCAATGCCTTGCTCAGGTTTAGCACCTTTTCTCAAGCGACAATTTTCTTGTCCAAAAAAATTAGCGAAGTGCTTTTTTCGCGCTCGCCCATTTACCTTTGAGCAGGTTGCTGGGTTTCATAGGGCCTGCCCCTCCACCAGCTCGGAATAAGAGTATCCGTTCAAGGTTCTATATTAGCGTAATAAAAGCTTTATTGTCAACAAAAAACGGCAAATTATTTAAATGAAGAAACAGGAAAAAACATATGCTATCATTAAGTAGATTTGTCCATGTACATAAGCCTCTTTTTCACAAAATGTTAACGGATTCACACTTTATTTCATAAAATAATTTAATTAGTATGGACTATTGGATTAAATGTGTTATACTTTTTAACAGATGAGAAATTAATATACAAGTTGAAGGAGAGTTATCCATGATGAAAACGGTTGGTATTGATAATGGTTTAACTAAATTAATATACGGAAGCAACACGCAAATGCAACTTTCTGTTCCTCAATTAGTGGAGAAAGTATTAAACCGCAATGAAGGCAGCCTGACATCTACCGGTGCCGTGGTTGCTACAACTGGAAAATATACGGGTCGCTCCCCTAAAGATAAATTCATTGTGGAAGAGGATATCTCCAAGGATAAGATTGACTGGGGAACGGTAAACAGCCCAATCTCCGAAGATGTATTCGAACGTTTATATGATAAAGTACTAAACTACTTAGAAAAAAAAGATGAAATTTTCGTTTTCAAGGGCTTCGCAGGAGCGGACGAAAAATATCAATTGCCTATCCAGGTAATCAACGAATTTGCATGGCATAATCTTTTTGCGCACCAGCTATTCATCCGCCCAAATGACGAACAGCTTGCCAAACATGAAACCGCATTCAGTGTTGTCTCTGCACCAAGCTTCAAGGCTGATCCTGCAGTAGACGGTACAAACTCTGAAGCATTTGTCATCATTTCCTTTAAAAAGCGCGTCGTTCTTATCGGCGGTACGGAATATGCAGGTGAAATGAAGAAATCCATTTTCTCTGTCATGAACTACTTGCTTCCTGAGAATGGTATCATGCCGATGCACTGCTCTGCCAATGTAGGGCGTGAAGGCGATGTAGCACTATTCTTTGGTTTATCTGGTACAGGCAAGACAACATTATCCGCTGACCCTAACAGAAAGCTGATCGGTGACGATGAGCACGGCTGGTCCAATACAGGTGTATTCAATATTGAAGGCGGCTGCTATGCGAAATGCATCGGATTGACGCACGAAAAAGAGCCTCAAATTTTTGATGCCATCCGTTTTGGATCAGTGCTTGAAAATGTGGTAATCGATGGTCAGTCAAGAATCGCTGACTATGACAACTCCACTTTAACAGAAAATACTCGTGCCGCCTACCCTCTTGAAGCCATGGACAACATTGTGCAGCCTAGTATCGCGGGACACCCGACAACTATTGTTTTCTTGACAGCTGATGCAACCGGGGTACTGCCTCCGATCGCCAAGCTTTCAAAAGAACAGGCAATGTTCCACTTCCTGAGTGGGTACACAAGTAAATTGGCCGGAACAGAGCGCGGAATCACTTCCCCGCAAACAACGTTCTCCACTTGCTTCGGTTCTCCATTCCTGCCGCTTCCTGCAACTACGTATGCAGAGATGCTCGGCAAGAAAATCGACGAGCATAATGCCCAGGTCTACCTTGTAAACACCGGCTGGACTGGCGGAGAGTACGGAGTGGGTAGCCGTATGAAGCTTTCTTACACAAGAGCAATGGTTCAAGCAGCCCTTGAAGGCGATCTTACGAATGTGGAAACGGAAAAAGATCCATATTTCGGAGTGGAGATCCCTCTGCATGTTCCAGGTGTACCTGATGAAGTGCTGCAGCCTAAGAAAACATGGCATGATGAAGAGAAGTATGACCTTGCTGCCCGTGAATTGGCAGGCAAATTCAAAGAAAACTTCACAAAGTTCAAAAACGTTCCTGAAGAAGTGCTTGAATTTGGTGGACCAACCGTTTAACAAAATAGTAGAACCGTCCCGACAGACATCTGGTTATCTGTCGGACGGCTTTTTTGATTTTATACTGATTTAGAAATTGAAGCAGATGATGGACTTTTTCAGCGGCGTCGATGCCCAAAAGGTCCTTCATACACCCGATGATGGACTTTTTCAGCGGAATCGATGACCAAAAGGTCCTTCATACACCTGATGATGGACTTTTTCAGCGGCGTCGATGCTCAAAAGGTCCTTCATACACCCGATGATGGACTTTTTCAGCGGAGTCGATGCCCAAAAGGTCCTTCATACACCCGATGATGGACTTTTTCAGCGGAATCGATGCCCAAAAAGCCCTCCATCAACCCGATGATGGGCTTTTCCTCACAGTTCGAAGCCCAAAACCCTTAACTAGCTGTTTGTACCCTGCTCCTTCATCCAGGAAGTCAGCCTCTCAACCAGTTGCCTGTTTTCTTTTGGCGGAAAGTAATGCGTAAACTCCGGATAATACCAGCTTTCAACTTGCTTACCAAGCTCCTTTGCGCGCTTTTCCAAACGATAGGAATGTTCTACGGAAACGTTCAGATCCTTCTCGCCATGGATAATCAATATGGGAGTCTGCAGCTTCTCAAGCTCATACAGCGGTGTTCTCCACTTATACTCGTCAGGCACCTTACTCGGCGTCCCTCCTATCACACGCTTCATCATCCGCCTCAGGTCAACCCGTTCCTCATAGGTAAGAATCATATCCGAGACCCCTCCCCAACTTACAACGGAACAAGCATCTGGAAACCGAATCCCTGCCATAAGGGCCATCACGCCTCCACGTGAGAAGCCGAATACATGGATCCGGTTCGGCTTCACCTTTTCATGCTTCTCAAGCAATCTATACGCCGAGAATGCATCCTCCCGATCCTCACCGGCAAAGTCCTCATTTCCTTCCCCTCCTTGGTTTCCCCGGTAAAAAGGCGCCATCACGACAAAACCTTCAGAAGCAAATTGAACTATACGCCCTACCCGGACCTGTCCGACATTCTTAATGCCGCCACGCAAGTATAAAAACCCTTCATAGGTACCTTCCCCCTTTGGCTCAGCCAGCATCCCTTTCACCTTTAATCCACTGCTATAATAGGTCACCATATACACATCGATATGTGGGCTTGGTGACGGGTATCGTACCTTCTCTGTTATCAAGCCGTCCTTCAACATTTTCCCTCCAATTCCCCTACTGGGCATTCACACATATTTAGGGCAAATCATACTGTATTTTATATAAACATACAAAACTTTTGCCTATAGCCTGAGGAGGTTGAATATGAGATTTTTTAAGATTGCTCTAAGTATTGGATTGTGCTTTGTTCTTGTCGCAGCATTGGTTGCTTGCGGTGGTGGTAAAAAAGAAACGGTCCGGATTGCGGAAGTGACTCGTTCCATTTTTTATGCTCCCCAATATGTTGCGATTGAAAAAGGTTTTTTTGAAGAAGAAGGGTTGGATGTAAAACTTACCACAACATGGGGCGGCGATAAAACGATGACCACCCTATTGGCGGGTGGTGCCGATGTGGCGCTTGTCGGATCTGAAACGTCGATCTATGTGTATGCACAAGGCTCGAATGATCCAATCATCAATTTTGCCCAGCTTACACAGACTGATGGAACGTTCCTGGTATCAAGAGATAAGCTTGAGAACTTTTCCTGGGAGGATTTAAAAGGCAGCACATTCCTTGGCCAACGTAAAGGCGGCATGCCGCAAATGGCAGGAGAGTTTGTCTTGAAAAAGCATGGCATCGATCCGCAGAACGATCTGAACCTGATACAGAATGTGGATTTCGCCAATATTCCTAGTGCCTTCGCTTCCGGTACCGGAGATTTTGTCCAGCTATTCGAACCGCAGGCAAGTATCTTTGAGGCGGAGGGGATCGGTCACATCGTCGCATCCTTTGGAGAAGAGTCCGGCCTCATCCCTTACACCACCTTTATGGCAAAGGAAAGCTATATCAAAGAGAATCCTGAAACTGTGGAAAAATTCACAAGAGCCCTCTATAAAGCTCAGCAATGGGTTGACTCACACAGTGCCAAAGAAGTGGCTGAGGTTATTTTGCCTTACTTTGAAGATACAGAGGTTGAATTAGTCGAGACAGTCGTGGACCGCTATAAGAGCCAAGGATCCTTTGCCACTGATCCGGTACTGGATACAGCGGAATGGGAGAACCTGCAGAACATCATGGATGAAGCCGGGGAACTGCCTGAGTATGTAGAGCATAAAACTTTAGTAAATACAACCATTGCGGAAGATGTAATGGGAGAATAGGATGATGATCTATGAGCTTTCTATCGATAGATCAAATTGAACACATTTATTTCACTCCAGAACGTGCTACAAAAGTATTAGAGGACATTTCCATCACCATCGAGGAGGGGGAGTTCATCTCCTTCCTCGGCCCAAGCGGGTGTGGAAAGACGACCTTGCTTTCCATCATCGCTGGTCTTTTGGATCCTACTGGAGGAGACGTGAAGCTAAAGGGCAGACGCCCCAGGGAATGCGTCTCGGAAATCGGTTATATGCTACAGCAGGACTATCTTTTTCCATGGAAGACAATTGAAGAGAATAGCCTGTTGGGCTTAAAATTATCCGACTCTCTCACAGAGGCTTCCAAGCGGAAGACATTGCAGCTTTTAAAGGATATGGGTTTGCATGATGTAGAAAAACTGTATCCCTCGCAATTGTCCGGAGGAATGCGGCAGCGTGTGGCACTTGTACGGACACTAGCGACGGATCCTTTGTTGTTATTGCTGGATGAACCTTTTTCAGCATTGGACTATCAAACAAAACTGAAGCTCGAGGATCTTGTATTCACGACGCTTAAATCCTTTCAGAAGACCGCGCTGCTTGTTACACATGATATTGGAGAGGCCATCGCCATGAGCGATCGGATTTTTCTTTTAAGAGCTAATCCAGGCCGAGTCGCCAAAACATTTATCGTTCCATCTGAATTAAGGGAGAGCATTCCTTTTGAAGCAAGGCAGCATCCACAGTTTTCATCCTTGTTCCAAAAGATCTGGAAGGAGCTGGAGCAGCTTGAAGCATCAGACGAACATTAAACTCCTTCATACAGATTACCTGCAGAAAAGAAAGAAGGTAAAGCTGCAAGTACGGCTTTATCAACTCATCATTTTCATTGTCTTTTTTTCATTTTGGGAAATGGCAGGAAAAAACAGCCTGATCAACCCTCTGCTTTTCAGTTATCCAAGTAAGATTTTTCGTCTTTTTATGGAGAAGATGCAGGATGGGTCGCTGCTTAGCAATATAGGCATTACCGTAACAGAAACCATTTTCGGCTTCATACTTGGGACATTGATTGGTACCATCCTTGCGGCGATCTTATGGTGGTCCCCTATGACCTCGAGAGTGCTTGAACCTTACTTGGTCATCTTGAATGCCATGCCAAAGGTGGCACTGGGTCCCATTCTTATTGTCGCCATCGGCCCTAACATGGGCTCCATCATTACTATGGGGGCAATCATTTCGGTTATCATTACCACCATCGTCGTCTATACAGCTTTTAAGGAAGTGGATGACAATTACTTGAAGGTTCTTCGGACGTTCGGTGCCAGGAGAGGGCAGCTATTTACCCAGGCTGTATTGCCTGCCTCCTACCCAACCATCATCTCTACATTAAAGGTGAATGTCGGGCTTTCATGGGTCGGGGTGATAGTCGGTGAATTTCTTGTTTCCTCCAAGGGGCTTGGGTATATGATCATCTACGGATTCCAGGTGTTCAACTTCACGCTCGTATTACTGAGCCTGCTGATTATTGCCGTATTTGCCACCATCATGTACCAGCTTGTCGACTATCTGGAGAAGAAGCTTGTTAAAAATAATTAAAAGAGAGCAACTCAAAAGCTGCTCTCTTTTATTCGTTGTAAACTATACGTTAGGACCAAATCTTTCATGATAAAGCTGAAACGACTGTCTTTCCTTATGTTGGTGGGAAGCTGTTTCAGTAATACCGGACCATTTGTCTCGAAATATGTAGGTTGTTTCTCTAAACGTGCAATCTCTGCAAAATATACATTTTTGATGATGACCTTTTCTCTGCCTTCCACTTTGTATTGCCCTATGTAATGCAGTTTGGATACTTGTCCGCCTGTTTCTTCTTTTACTTCCCTTATAGCCGCCTGATTGGCGCTTTCTCCTTCTTCGACTTTTCCACCGGGAAATTCCAGACCTCGGTTTTTATGACTGGTCAAGAGCCATTGATTTTCAAATTGGCAAATGACCCACACATGCTTGGGACTGGATGAATAAGGATGGTCTTTAAAGGATAACATCACTCGATTATGGTAAATGTCTTCAAACTCATACATACTATCGAAACTCCAATACCTCTTTTTTCTTCTTCCATCTTAACATAGTAGCATCGAAATTGTGAGAGTCAAGCATCCTTTTTAGACCATCATCCAAAAGAATTCGTCATTTTATTCAATTAAGTCGTCCATCAAACCTTCATTTTTAATATGCGCCTTTGTTTCTTCATCACCAAGCTCATAGAGCATTTTATATATCTGCTGTAACCCAGTATCATAACCGTCATTTGGGCGGTCGAAATGGTACTCAATATATGGAATATGTGCTCGCCAAAAACCTTGCCAATCGGAAGAATAATTTTGATCGAACAGCTCTCTTAGATGGGTAATTTCCTCATCCGTCGCTTGTATCTGGTAGTCCCATGAATTTGCAGTTCTAACTTGTGAGATATTACCTTCGCCAAGTGATATATAATAGGTTTTTCTTTCCATCCTTTTCACCCTTTCCTAGAACATCCTTTTATATTTTCCCAAAAGGATCTCCGCTTTATTCCATAGGATGAAAGTTATTAGAGACCTGATTTTTTCTTAACCGTTTCAATCACCCTCTTCATCAGCTCAGGAATAGGAACACCCAACCTGTTGGCATTTTCCATAATGGAAATAAATTCATTCACTAAGTAAAAAAGAATGGTGACATCCATGATGACCGTAGTACCTAATATTATATCCAACACATGTGCAATACTTACCAGCGCAAAGATGAATACTTTTTGCGCAATCCCCTTAAAGCCGATCCTGCTGGAGAGCTTCTTTTCCACTAAAGCTGCAAAAACCCCTGTAATATAATCGACAATGACAAATGCAACCAGGAAGAGCAGCAGATTGCTGATTCCACCGAAAAGCAAAGATGCAATAGAACCCGTGAGTGAAACGGCTCCAATGTACATAGCTGTGTACTTGTCCATAGTACTCCCCCTTTACATACTCTATTTTATGCACCTGTGGATGAAGTGGTGTAAGTAGAATCCGCCTCTTTTGCATGAAGTGAAAAAGATAGAGAAAGCTAACAACTAGAGGAGGGGGGGCAACTGCATTTGGAGGTGAAAGCTGATGAAATCCATAGAAGAAATGATAGAAAAATATCAAAAAAGATTATTGAGAGATGACGAAGACGTGGATGCTGTCGCATACGCGATTGTTAATAGCTTTACGCGAGAACAATGTCTGGGATTATTGAATGAACTCACTGACGAAGAGCTTCATCAGATCGTAGCACTCTTTGTCATGGATAAGGTGAAGGCAGTATTAATCAATACTGATGAGGATATTGAGAGGGATGAATCAGGATTCCTTCATTAACTGTAAAAAACAGAAGTAGCCCGATACTTAGGGACCTCCCTTTGCATCGGGCTAAATATTTGTGGTGAAAAGTTACTTTCCTAAGAAGGCGTGGAGCATCCAATTATGCTTTTCCACACTTTGATGGATGGCTAAAAGCATATCACCGGTTGTTTCATCTCCTGTGGAATCGGCTACTTCCATGCCTTCTTTCAACTCTTCAATTAGAGTGGAGAAGTCACTGGCAATATTCTTGACCATCTGCTCAGCAGACTCTCCTCCTTCTGCTTCATGGATGGTAGAGATCTCCAGGATTTCCTTCATGGTTCCAACAGGCTTGCCTTCAATTGCGAGCAGTCTTTCAGCTAATTCATCGATATGGGTTGCCGCTTCATTATAGAGCTCTTCAAATTTTTCATGGAGTGTAAAAAACTCCGGTCCTTTTACAAACCAATGATAATTATGTAATTTTGTAAAAAGTACACTCCAGTTTGCCACTTGCTTGTTCACTACATCCGTTAATTGCTTAGACATTTCAATTCCTCCTTGACCAATAAGTATCTACCTTTTTTTACCCTTTCTATCTTCCCCTTAAACAAATTCATTATCCTTCCATTTGCTTTCTAGCCTTTAGCAATAATGGTAGAATAGGGGTAGTATTGTGCAAGGAGGGGTTCTCAACCTATGACGACCGTATTAATCATATGTGTCATTATTGTTCTTATCGTTCTTTTACTGACGATACTTACCACCAATAAAGCTTATAATTATGAACATAAGATTGACCCAGTTGACCCGCTGCCGGGCGAAAACGAAGAAAACAAAGAAGATGATAACAGCAACAATCGATGACCCTGGCAATTTAACATCCTTCCATAAACACGGAAACCCCAAGCGTGCCATCTTCTCAGAGGGCTTGCTTGGGGTTTCTCTTTATCAAGCTTAGTAATATTCGTAGATATATGGGGTTTTAGGTTGTTCGACTTTTTCCAGGCTCTCGACTTCCACGTAAGGCAGGTTCCATCCATTGTATTCAGTCACGGTCAATGTCCCCTTCACCTTTACCCACTCATCGTTCTCCAATTCACTTGCTTCTGCGAGTGTGGATAATGTCCCATAAACGGAGGCATCAGCCACACAACACGAGAGTCCAAATCTTGCTACCACAAACTGATCTGATGTAAAGTCTGCCTCCCTGAAAACAAACCCGACCATTTCGATTTTTTTCCCGACAAATTCCTCTGGATTCATATCAATAATGTTCATAATGGGAATGTATCGGTCATCTTCCACTACAATCGTATTCTGTGTTAATAACTCAGTCTTCAGCTCTTCATAGTACCCTTCCGGCGGGGCCTGAACTTCAAACCCTTCAGGATGCTCAAGAGGTGCATCCGCCAATTTTTCATCAATGGATTGCTCTCCTGATTCATCCATATATTTTTCAGGATCCTTCAAATACTCTTCTGCACGGGAAGTGGAATCTTCACCTTCCGCTTCCGGTGTTCCTTCAAAGGCTCCCGCCTGCTGACGCTCCTCCACGATCTGCTTGGAATTCGTAAACCCTCGCTTTTCAATGATTGAGCTGTCCAAAATATTATCGGGAAACATGAAACCTGTCACAACAGGCAGCACAAACATGGAATAGATGACAATGGATTGTATTGGCGTTGAGGAGTCCCCATGATCAAATCCACAATTGCACACCAATTCCTCCTTGTTTTTGGAACCGCTTCTCCAGATTTGCACTATCCCAAGGATGAACAGTGTCGCACCGGCAAAATACATGAAAGGCATCATCCGCGGCGCTATAAAGTTCGTAATATTTCCAGTCACTAAAAGCTTAAAGAACAGAAGAGTAAAGCCTAATAATATGATTCCGCGCAAATAAATGTGGAATCCATAATCTCGATTATTTTCCATTCAATCTCATCCTTTCCTTACAACACAATCTGCTGGAAAATAAGGATTGCTGCAAACACGACGATTGTTACTACAGCCATGAAGGCCAGCACGAATTTCGTCTTGAAATAGGCGAATAGCATAAATGTGTTTTTCAGATCCAGCATTGGGCCATAAACTAAGAAGGCAAGTATCGATCCTGTGGTAAAGGTTGAACCAAAGGATGCTGCAACAAATGCGTCCGCTTCTGAACATAGGGAAAGTACGTAAGCAAAGGCCATCATGACTGCAGGTGACAAGACCTCATTTGAACCAAGTGCAACGAGTACATCCCGGTCGAGGAAGGTTTGGAATAAACTTGCAATGAACGCACCGGCAATCAAGTATTTACCCATATCGAAGAATTCATCACTTGCATGATAGAAAGTGGCTTTCCATTTATTCGTCGGTCCTGCCTGTCCAATCTCGGAGTCCACTCTTCCCTGCAGTTCATTCTTCGTCCAGCGAAGCTGATTTTTATTATCAAAAAGTAATAGCATCAACAACCCTATTACAATACATAGTACAAATGCCAAACCGAAGCGACCATATAGAATCGTAGGGTCCCCATTAAAGGCATAGAAAGTGGAAGCCACTACAACCGGGTTCAATATTGGTGCGCCAACAAGGAAAACGACCCCGACATGAAGCGGCATCCCTTTTTTAATCAGACGGCGGACCACCGGAATGATGGCACATTCACAAATCGGGAATATGGCACCAAGAATCGCTGCTGGAATAATTGCAGCAAAAGCATTCTTCGGAAGGAATTTTTTTATCTTCTCCTCCGACACAAATGTCTGAATCAATGCAGAGGCAAATACCCCCAATAATATAAACGGTACAGCTTCAATTACGATACTCAAGAATATAGTATTTACATTAAGCAATGAGCCCGGAATCTTCTCAGAGAAATCTTTCATATCCATAAAAAAGAACAGATATAGAAAAAATCCGATGAGTAGAAGGCCAATGATATCTTTTAAGAGATTATTGCTTGTCCTCATTTTTCGACTCCTTACATTTTATCTATTTGCATTATAGCATAGAGGTCTTGGAAACTTTCACTCTAGTTATTAACAATATATGTATCTCTATTAAAATTATGATACTTCAATCGGATTTACTAGATTTTGTTTTTGCACATTAAACACCGCTGTTGATTTCCGCACTAGGCTGCGCTTTCCGCGGGCGGTCCGGGAGCCTCCTGATATGAACAAAACTGTCAAGGAGACTGCTCCAAACCCATTTTTTATCCGCCTTTAAGAAACGAAGCATTTACGCTTCTTTTTA
>NZ_JBHVHV010000028.1:0-34890 GCF_042800035.1 Sutcliffiella sp. NPDC057660 | reverse complement strand
TCACACCCGTTCCCATACCGAACACGGAAGTTAAGCTCTTCAGCGCCAATGGTAGTTGGGGGCTGTCCCCCTGTGAGAGTAGGACGTTGCCAGGCTATATATTCGGAGGATTAGCTCAGCTGGGAGAGCATCTGCCTTACAAGCAGAGGGTCGGCGGTTCGATCCCGTCATCCTCCACCAAGATTTTTTCACTAGTGAAAATAATCAACCATTTTTCATGTGTGAAAATAATATATTTTTCGCCGGTGTAGCTCAGTTGGTAGAGCAACTGACTTGTAATCAGTAGGTCGTGGGTTCGACTCCTATCGCCGGCACCACTTTTCTTAATATGTTACGTGCCATTAGCTCAGTCGGTAGAGCACGTTTGAATACGCTGCGTAGTAAAACTACAGCGTACTCATCGATTCAACTTCTTGTATAACCTAGAAGAGATGAGTACGTCGTACAGAATATGCTTCTTCGAATGAAATAATGTGCAAAGAACAATGAAAACTTAATGAATTAATTTTAACTTATGTGCCATTAGCTCAGTCGGTAGAGCATCTGACTTTTAATCAGAGGGTCGAAGGTTCGAGTCCTTCATGGCACACCATTTATCTTGCGGGTGTGGCGGAATTGGCAGACGCGCTAGACTTAGGATCTAGTGTCTTTGACGTGGGGGTTCGAGTCCCTTCACCCGCATTGTAATTTTATAAGAAGCGGAAGTAGTTCAGTGGTAGAACACCACCTTGCCAAGGTGGGGGTCGCGGGTTCGAATCCCGTCTTCCGCTCCAACAGACTTGCCGGGGTGGCGGAACTGGCAGACGCACAGGACTTAAAATCCTGCGGTAGGTGACTACCGTACCGGTTCGATTCCGGTCCTCGGCACCAGAATTTTGCAGATACAAAATAACTTTTATAAGCGCCCGTAGCTCAATTGGATAGAGCGTTTGACTACGGATCAAAAGGTTAGGGGTTCGAGTCCTCTCGGGCGCGCCATTTACGGGGAGTAGCTCAGCTTGGTAGAGCACTTGGTTTGGGACCAAGGGGTCGCAGGTTCGAATCCTGTCTTCCCGACCATTAAGATTTTGTTTGGGGCCTTAGCTCAGCTGGGAGAGCGCCTGCTTTGCACGCAGGAGGTCAGCGGTTCGATCCCGCTAGGCTCCACTTATAGAAATATAAACTTCACTTTTTTGGCGGTGTAGCTCAGCTGGCTAGAGCGTACGGTTCATACCCGTGAGGTCGTGGGTTCGACTCCCTCCGCCGCTACCAAAAAGGACCTTTAGCTCAGCTGGTTAGAGCAGACGGCTCATAACCGTCCGGTCGTAGGTTCGAGTCCTACAAGGTCCACCAGAAATTCTTATATATGGAGGAATACCCAAGTCTGGCTGAAGGGATCGGTCTTGAAAACCGACAGGGGTGTCAAAACCCGCGGGGGTTCGAATCCCTCTTCCTCCTCCATTTTTTATAAGAATGGTGAGAATTTTATATGTATTACTTTTATTGTCGCGGGGTGGAGCAGTCCGGTAGCTCGTCGGGCTCATAACCCGAAGGTCGCAGGTTCAAATCCTGTCCCCGCAACCAATTGGTCCCGTGGTGTAGCGGTTAACATGCCTGCCTGTCACGCAGGAGATCGCCGGTTCGATCCCGGTCGGGACCGCCATTTTTAATTTAATAGTGGCTCGGTAGCTCAGTTGGTAGAGCAATGGACTGAAAATCCATGTGTCGGCGGTTCGATTCCGTCCCGAGCCACCATTTTTAGATTAACGAACATTAGCCGGTGTAGCTCAGTTGGTAGAGCAACTGACTTGTAATCAGTAGGTCGTGGGTTCGACTCCTATCGCCGGCACCAGTTCTACAAAAAAATAGTATTATGGCGGTTGTGGCGAAGTGGTTAACGCACCTGATTGTGGTTCAGGCATTCGTGGGTTCGATTCCCATCAGTCGCCCTTTTTTTTTGCGGGTGTAGTTTAATGGTAAAACCTCAGCCTTCCAAGCTGATGTCGTGGGTTCGATTCCCATCACCCGCTCCATATGGGCCTATAGCTCAGCTGGTTAGAGCGCACGCCTGATAAGCGTGAGGTCGGTGGTTCGAGTCCACTTAGGCCCACCATTACTAACTATGTTCCATGTACCGTTCCACCATAGCTCAGCGGTAGAGCACGCTCGAATAAGCTTCCTAGAGATTCTACAGCGTACCGATTGAGCAGCATCGTGATTAATCATCCCGAAATCGGGACGTTCGGCGTAAGTGGTCAATTTGTTCGTAAAAGTAATTTATGTACCGTTCCACCATAGCTCAGCGGTAGAGCATTCGGCTGTTAACCGAAGGGTCGTAGGTTCGAATCCTACTGGTGGAGCCATATTCGGGGAAGTACTCAAGTGGCTGAAGAGGCGCCCCTGCTAAGGGTGTAGGTCGTGTAAGCGGCGCGAGGGTTCAAATCCCTCCTTCTCCGCCATCAAAACTCAATCATGCGGCCCGTTGGTCAAGCGGTTAAGACACCGCCCTTTCACGGCGGTAACACGGGTTCGAATCCCGTACGGGTCATCAAAAAGTTGTGGTATTTTTATAAATATCATGGCTTTTTTTATTGTGCGAATTTGTTTGAAAAAGCCATTCTTCTCTTTTCGTCGTAGTGCAAAATATGATCATTTGGTCTTATATAATTTGTGGAACACGGATTTTCTGATTATGAGCATTATCAGAAAATCAAATCCATCCTAAATCAGCCTCTCCTAATCTCCCAAAAGAAACTTCTTCTAACTTACTTTTATACCCCATAGACTCTCCGACAAAACCAAAATTCAAATAATATTTTTATTATTTTTATATAACTTTTAAGATGAAATCGCTTCCACATTTATTCAACCTTCTTTTCCACTAAAAACTTTTCGACAAATTCCCTTATAAAAGAATCGAATATCCTGTCATATTTTCTTTATTGTAAACCCTTACATTTATCCAGTCATATCAAGAACTCTGGAGGGATGGTAATGGAAGCGGTTTCCCTGATATAGCGTATTTTCGACAAAATAACAATATATTGTGAATTTTGCAATTTTGTGTCTAACGATTGGTCCTTGTCGTAAAAAGGAGAATGGTTTAAAAAAGAGAATAGTAAAGTATAACAATAATCTTTTTGAAACTATTCCGAAAGGGTGACGATATTGATTGCAACGAGCGCCACTGATTTTCAGCTGCACCTATTTCATGAAGGGACATTGTATAAGAGCTATGAGCTGTTTGGTGCACATGTAATAAAGCACCGGAAAAAGGTTGTCGGCACCAGATTTACAGTCTGGGCACCTCATGCAACGGCGGTCAGGCTGATTGGGACGTTCAATGATTGGAATGGGAAAGAATACGTATTAGAAAAACTTAATAATGAGGGTGTCTGGAGTATTCAATTGCCAGAAGAGCTAACTGGTCACCTTTACAAATATGAAATAGTGACAAATGAAGGGGAAGTGTTACATAAGTCTGACCCATTTGCATTTCATGCAGAGGTACGTCCTAAGACTGCTTCCATTGTCTATGACTTGGAAGGATACAAGTGGAAGGATCAAAACTGGCGTAGACGAAAAAAGAGAAAGCTAGTGTATGAGAAGCCGATGTTCATTTATGAATTACATATGGGATCATGGAAAAAGAAGGAAAACGGAGAGCTATACTCGTATTTGGAGCTTATAGAAGAATTGATCCCCTATGTGAAAGAGCATAAATTTACTCATATAGAGTTGTTGCCATTGATTGAGCATCCTTATGACAGATCTTGGGGATATCAGGGGACAGGTTATTATGCCGCTACGAGCCGCTATGGCACTCCGCGTGAGCTAATGGCTTTTATTGATGCCTGCCATCAGGAGGATATCGGGGTAATACTGGACTGGGTACCTGGACACTTCTGTAAGGATGCGCATGGGCTGTCCATGTTTGATGGCACTCCAACATTTGAGTATCAAGCCTACAATGACCGGGAAAATGAGGTATGGGGGACTGCCAATTTCGATTTGGGGAAGCCGGAGGTCAGAAGCTTCCTGATTTCCAATGCGATGTTTTGGATGGAGCATTTCCATGTGGACGGCTTCCGGGTCGACGCTGTTGCCAATATGCTGTATTGGCCTAATACGCAGGAAGTCCATGCGAATCCTTTTGCACAGGAATTTTTGAAAAAGCTGAATGAAGCGGTTTTTGAATTCGACTACAGCGCACTGATGATTGCGGAGGATTCAACGGATTGGCCTTTGGTTACCTCTCCTACTTCTATAGGAGGACTTGGGTTTAACTACAAATGGAATATGGGTTGGATGAATGACATTCTCTCGTTTATGGAGGCTCCTCCCGAGCAAAGAAAGCATTTGCATGACAAGGTCACCTTTTCCATTGTCTATGCCTTTTCAGAGAATTTTATTTTGCCTTTTTCCCATGACGAAGTAGTCCATGGGAAGAGATCTTTATTGAATAAGATGCCAGGAGAATACCAGGATAAGTTCAAGCAGTTGAGGCTATTGTATGCTTTTCTGGTCGCCCATCCAGGTAAAAAGCTGCTATACATGGGAAGTGAATTTGGCCAGTTTGATGAATGGAAGGACCTCGAGCAGCTCGACTGGTTCCTGCTTGAAGAGTATGAAACACATCAGCAGATGAATCTTTATGTAAAAGATCTGCTTGCCTTCTACCATAGTCAAAGGGCTTTATTTGAACTGGATCATTCACCTGATGGATTTGAGTGGATTGATGCAGATAATCGGGATCAAAGCATATTCTCCTTTATTCGAAAAGGAAAGAAGCAATCGGATACACTGGTGGTCTTATGTAATTTTACCGGAGCATCATATGAGCAGTATAAAATTGGTGTTCCACTTTTAGCGGATTATGAAGAGGTGTTCCAATCCGATCACATACAGTATGGTGGAACAGGTATCAGAAATACTGAGGTGATTAGTTCGCAGGAAGGTGCATATCACGGCAAGGAGTTTCATATGATGGTCAATGTTGCGCCGTATGGAGTAAGCATGTGGCGTCCTAGGAAAATTCGAGGGGAGAGTAATGGGAGATGATGAAGAATAAATGTGTAGCAATGTTACTGGCAGGAGGAAAAGGAAGCCGATTAAGTTCCTTGACTAAAACACTTGCAAAACCTGCTGTCCCTTTCGGTGGGAAATATCGAATCATTGATTTTGCATTAAGCAACTGCACAAACTCCGGGATTCATACGGTTGGCGTTTTGACACAATATCAGCCACTTGTATTGAATTCCTATATCGGAATTGGGAGTGCGTGGGATCTGGATCGCAAAAATGGCGGCGTGACCGTTCTGCCTCCATATACTGAATCCTCCGGTGTGAAATGGTATACAGGTACCGCGAGTGCCATTTATCAGAACCTGAACTACTTAAAGCAGTATGAGCCTGAGTATGTGCTTATCCTATCCGGTGACCATATATATAAAATGAACTACGCTGAAATGCTGGATTATCATATTAAGAAGGATGCGGATGTTTCCATATCAGTGGTGGAGGTTCCTTGGGAGGAAACAAGCCGCTTTGGAATCATGAACACGAATGAAAAGCTCGAAGTGGTGGAATTCGATGAGAAGCCGGCCAACCCGAAAAGCAATCTTGCATCCATGGGAATCTATATTTTCAAATGGTCCGTTCTGAAGGAATATCTTGAGATGGATGATCGTAATCCGGATTCGAGCCATGATTTTGGAAAGGATGTCATTCCTTTGCTGCTTGAAGAGAATAAGAGATTGGTAGCCTATCCTTTCGAAGGCTATTGGAAGGATGTCGGAACAGTAAAAAGCTTATGGGAAGCCAACATGGATCTCTTAAAAGAGGAGTGCGAGCTGAACTTGTTTGAATATGACTGGCGTGTTTATTCAGTCAACCCAAACCAGCCTCCTCAATATATTGCTCCATGTGCGGATGTAAATGATTCCCTTGTCAATGAAGGCTGCTTCATCGAAGGGAAGATCGATCATTCTGTCCTTTTCCAGGGAGTGAAGGTAGGGAAAAATTCCGTTATTCAAAACTCTGTCCTGATGCCGGATGCGGTGATTGGTGAAAATGTCTATATCAATAAGGCGATCGTACCTTCCGGACTGGTAATCCCGGACGGAGTTGTCATATGCCCCGAAAAAAATGAAGATGAAATCATTTTGGTTACGGAAGAAATGATGGAAAAAGGGATTTTCTCTATATCATAATTAGAATACGCCAAAGGAAGGATGAGAATCATGAATAAATCTATGCTCGGAATCATTGATGCGACCATTCACAATGAAGAGATGAAGGAGCTTACGTTAAAGAGATCAATCGCTGCTGTTCCGTTTGGAGGCCGTTATCGCCTGATCGATTTTGTATTATCAAATATGGTAAACTCGGAAATTCAAAGTGTGGCAATCTTCCCCAGGTTTCAGTACCGTTCTCTGATGGACCATCTAGGTTCAGGCAAGCAATGGGATCTGGACCGTAAACGTGACGGCTTATTCTTTTTCCCAAGTTCGGTTGGAGAAGTGGACGGAAATACAGGATCATTTCAGCATTTCAAGGAGAATGAGGATTTCTTCTTGAGAAGTACGCAGAAGTATGTGGTTATCTCAAACAGCTATACGGTTTGCAATATGAATTTCAAGGTGATGCTTGAGCGCCATTTGAATAACCGCTGTGATATTACACATGTTCTTCATCAGGAAGAATCCATGGACATATTTATTCTAGAAAAGGATTTGCTGGTAAAGCTTTTTATGAACTATGAAAAAAATGGTTATGGAAGCATCATGGATGTAGTGGACGATATGAACAGCGGGTATAAAGTCTGTAACTATGAATTTACTGGTTATGCTGCTGTTATTGATTCAATTGAAAGCTATTATAAGCATAGCTTGGAATTGTTGAATCCTACTGTATGGCAGCAAGTGTTTATGAAGAAACAGCCCATCCTCACAAAGGTCAAGGATGAGCCGCCGACAAGCTATGGCAAGGATGCCTTTGTTAAGAACTGCATGATAGCCAATGGTGCCATCATTGAAGGGCATGTGGAAAATAGTATCATTTTCCGAGGTGTGAAAGTAGGCAAAGGAACCGTCATCAAAAATAGTATAGTCATGCAAAAAGGGGTTATCGGATCGAATTGTGTTTTAGATTCAGTCATTCTAGACAAAGATGTAAAGGTGGAAGATGGTACGGCTATAACAGGTAAACTTGATTCTCCATTTCTAGTAAGAAAAGGTACCGTACAAGGAGCTCTGATGAATTCGTGAAGGTTTTGTTTGTCGTATCGGAATGTGTCCCGTTTGTAAAATCTGGTGGCTTAGGCGATGTTGCGGGAGCATTGCCTAAGGAATTGAAAAAGCTGGGCACGGATGTAAGAGTGATCCTGCCTAAGTATGGACAGATCCCGGAACCATACAGGAAGAAAATGAAGCGAATCCAGACCACCTATGTGGATGTTGGCTGGAGACATCAATATTGTGGGATTGAAAAATTGGTTCTGGATAATGTCACCTACTATTTCATTGACAATGAGTATTATTTTAAGCGCGATTCCTTGTACGGTCATTTTGACGATGGGGAGCGCTATTCCTTTTTCTGCAGGGCGGTTTTGGAAAGTATGACAGCCATCGATTTTGTCCCTGATGTTATTCATTGCCATGATTGGCACACGGGAATGGTTAATTTCCTGCTTGAAAATGAATACCGGAAAAATCCTCGCTTTGAGCATATTCAAAGTGTATTTACTATTCATAATCTCCAATTTCAGGGTGTATTCCCTAAGGGTATCCTGCAGGATCTGCTGGGAATTGAGGAGCATTTATTCACAACAGACCAGCTTGAGTTTTATGGGAATGTCAATTTCATGAAGGCTGCACTAGTTTCTTCCGGTCTGATTACAACGGTAAGTCCCACGTATAAAGATGAAATCCAAACCGCTTATTTTGGTGAGAAGCTGGATGGCGTATTGCGCTTTCGCGGTGATGATCTGATTGGGATTATTAATGGAATTGATGATGAGATGTATAATCCAGAAACGGATGAGCATATAGCAGCAACTTATCATGCATCCAAACCTAAGGATAAAAAAGTTAACAAACAGGCGCTCCAGAATCTCTGTGGATTGCCCGTTAAAGAGGATATTCCCATCATTGCAATGGTTAGTCGCCTGACAAAGCAAAAAGGGTTGGACCTTGTGACGAGAGTGTTGCATGAAGTACTTGAGAATGATGTACAGGTGGTGATATTGGGAACAGGAGATCGCAGGTTCGAACATTATTTCCGTGAATTGTCTTATCATTATCCTGAAAAAGTAAGGACCTTCATCGGATTTGATGAGGCACTGGCTCACCAGATATACGCAGGTGCTGATATGTTCCTCATGCCTTCCCAGTTTGAACCTTGTGGATTGGGACAATTGATTGCCCTCAGGTACGGGACCATTCCGATTGTACGTGAAACGGGCGGCTTGAATGATACGGTGCATTCCTACGATGAATCAACTCTTGAAGGGAATGGCTTCAGCTTTACTAATTTCAACGCCCATGACATGCTTAATACCATCAGACGTGCCATCACGTTCTATGAGCAGCCGGAAGTTTGGGGCGGTATCATGAAAGAAGCCATGGAGCGCGACTACAGCTGGGCCAAGTCCGCTTTTAAATATAATCAGCTATATTCAACATTGATTGCGAGGAGCGGAGTACATGTTCTCTAACAAGGAAAAGTTTAAGGCATCATTTTTGAAAAAGCTTGAGAGTATGTACGGAAAAAGCTTTCAGGAATCCACTTCACGAGATCATTATCATACACTCGGCAATATGGTGCGCGAATACATAAGCTCCGATTGGATTGCGACAAATGAACGTAATCGTGCTGCCAACGAAAAGCAGGTATACTATCTTTCCATTGAGTTTCTTTTGGGAAGGCTTCTAGGAAATAACCTATTGAATTTAGGGATCCAGCAAGTCGTGGAGGACGGGTTGAAGGAACTTGGCCTTGAACTGTCAGCCATCGAGGAGATTGAAGCGGATGCAGGTCTTGGTAACGGTGGACTCGGACGATTGGCTGCATGCTTCCTGGACTCATTGGCTTCATTAAACCTGCCAGGACATGGCTGCGGTATCAGGTATAAACATGGATTGTTTGACCAGAAATTTGTGGATGGCTACCAAGTGGAATTGCCGGAGCAGTGGCTGAGACACGGAAATGTCTGGGAGGTAAGAAAACCTGACCAAGCGGTGGAAGTGCATTTCTGGGGCAGGGTGGAGACTTACTTGGAAGGGGACAGACAAAAATTCAGACATGCAAAGGGAGAAGCGATTACTGCAGTTCCCTATGATATGCCTGTTATCGGATACCAGACCAGCACAGTAAACATGCTGCGTCTATGGAGTGCGGAGCCTGCCCCTTTCCCGACAAATAAGGACATCATGCAATATAAGCGGGACACAGAGGCTGTATCGGAATTCCTTTATCCCGATGATACGCATGATGAAGGGAAAATATTGCGCTTGAAGCAGCAGTATTTCTTAGTGGCAGCGAGCATTGGAAGCATTGTGCGTTCGTATCGTAAAAAGAATGGTAGTTTGGTAGATTTCCATAAAAGAGTGAATATCCATATCAATGATACGCATCCTGTACTTGCCATCCCTGAGTTGATGAGAATATTGTTGGATGAAGAGGATATGAGCTGGGAGCAGGCGTGGAAGATCACGTCACAAACCATCTCCTATACCAACCATACGACCCTTTCCGAAGCACTGGAGAAATGGCCGGTATCCATATTCCAGCCTTTGCTGCCAAGGATATATATGATTGTAGAAGAGATAAATGAGCGCTATTGTGCAGAGCTATGGAAAAAGTACCCTGGGGATTGGCATCGCATCGAGGAAATGGCGATCCTTGCACATGGCCTTGTGAAAATGGCCCATCTAGCCATTGTCGGCAGTTTTAGTGTGAATGGAGTAGCAAAAATCCACACAGAAATACTAAAGAATCGGGAAATGCGTTTATTTTATGAAGCCTTTCCGGAGAAGTTCAATAATAAGACAAATGGGATCACCCATCGGCGTTGGCTATTAAAGGCCAATCCTCAGTTGACTCAATTGATACAGGATACGATTGGAACAGGCTGGATCAAGGATCCCACACAGCTTCGTCAGCTTGAAGTTTATGCAAACGATTCCGCCTTTCATGAGAAGCTGGATAGGGTGAAAAGGGAACGAAAGCTAATTCTTGGTGAGAGAATCAGAAAGCAGACCGGGATGATCATAGATCCCGATAGCATCTTTGATGTTCAGGTTAAAAGGCTTCACGCCTATAAGCGCCAGCTGCTGAATGTATTTCATATCATGTATCTCTATAACCGTTTAAAAGAGGATAACGGCTTTCACATTCATCCACGTACCTTTATTTTTGGTGCGAAGGCATCACCTGGTTACTATTATGCAAAGCGTGTCATTAAGCTGATCAATTCCTTGGCGGATAAAGTGAATAATGATCCTGCCATTGGTGGCCGCTTGAAGGTGGTCTTCTTAGAGAATTATCGGGTGTCGCTTGCCGAGGACATTTTCCCGGCAGCCGATGTGAGTGAGCAGATCTCTACAGCCAGTAAAGAGGCCTCAGGTACAGGTAACATGAAATTTATGATGAACGGTGCCTTGACGATCGGAACTTTGGATGGAGCCAATATTGAAATCAAGGAAGAGGTAGGCGAGGAGAATATGTTCATCTTTGGGCTTACAGCAGAACAGGTGCTTAACTATTATCAAAATGGAGGCTACCGTTCGAGTGAGTACTACCATCATGATAAGCGGATTCAACAAATATTGGAGCAGTTGATAAACGGCTACTTTCCCGATGTGGATGATCACTTCGAACCAATTCATGACAGCCTACTGATGCAAAATGATGAATATTTTGTACTGAAGGATTTCGCATCCTACATTGATGCCCAGGAGAGGGTGGATAATGCCTACCGTGAACGGAATGCTTGGCTGACAATGAGTGCGAAGAATATCGCGCATTCAGGTTTCTTCTCCAGTGATCGGACAATTAAACAGTATGCAGATGAGATTTGGGGATTGGAACCGAGTTTTAGTCGGAAGTAAAAAGGAAGAGCATTGTTGCTCTTCCTTTTATTGTCTTCGGAATGATCAAAGCTTCGTCTTCATCGCTTCAATATACGTTTCGATGCTGTGATTCTTTACAATGGAGCCTTTGCGTAGCAGGAATTGGGATGGAGTAAGAGTATGTTTGTAGTGCCAAGTCTTCTTGGAAATGGGTCCTGTCACTTTGGTTGGCGGGACAAAAGGAACGATATCCGCAAGATTTACAAAGCGGATGGAGGCTGGTACATGTTGATTGAACTCTTTTGCAAAAGAAGGATTTCCCGCTCTCGGAGCAGCATAGCTGTACATATAGATGGAAGAAAAATTGGAATTAATGGAGCAATCCAGCGCATGAAGTGCTGCAAGCGCCCCGCCCAGACTGTGGCCGGTGATAAAAAGTGTTTTATCTTTGGATAGAGGGGCCAAGCCATCCAGGACATCCTTTCGGAAGGATTCATAGATGGAGAGGAAGCCGCCGTGGACAAGTGGTTTTGCGGGACAATACGGAAATGCTTCCTGGTAGATTTCTGCATCAGAGATCCAATCAGGGTCTGTTTGAGTGCCTCTGAAAGCAACGATGACGGTTTCATCCGATTCCATAATGAACCCAAACCATTCCAGACTATGAAAAGAAACACCTTTAAATTCTTTCACCACTTTAAAACCATATGGAACGGAAAATATCCCGTTCTGGAGGTATTGGTCATAAGCCATCTGGCAGCACTCCGCCAAAAAAACAGCCCATTCCTTAGAAAGGATATCTCGGGTATACATTTGTCATATCCCTCACTTTACAACAAAAATCGTGATAGTGGTCTATGATAATGTATTGAGTGCTTCCAAAATGGTGCACATTTATCGATAAAAAAAGCAGAAGTGTCACTTCTGCTTTTTTTATATTCACCCTTCTGTATATGGATCCTTTTCATAGGCTGGCAGATCACCGAATGAGGTCATGGTTCCTTGTTCATCAAGGGCATCTTCATATGCTTCATGTTTTACCGAAGGATATACCTTAATGTTCTGGCCATACATATCTGTTCCAATGAAATTTTCGTAATCCTCGACATAGCCTTCATTTTCTTCACTTTCTACATAGGCACGTCCATAATGTTCGATATCCTCCGAAAAATCGGACGGGGATTCTGAAGTTCCATAGCTTTGGACAATCTGCCACGTATCCTCAGAATCAAAGGATGTTCCTTCTGATTCATCATATTCAAATCTTCCATATGCCGGGGCTAGCACTTCCTCTTCTACAGGGCGGTTTTTTGAAACAGCCTGATCAGGACTATGCTCCTTGCAGTACGTTGTAGTTGGCAGCGCTTCGAGACGTTCTTCGTTGATTTCTTTTCCACAAGCTTCACAGATCCCATATGTTCCATTTTCCATCGCTTGCAGCGCATGATCTATGTCCTGCAGTTCTTTTTCAGCATGTTCATTCAGGGCGATATCCTTTTCACGCTCATAGAGCTCTGTCCCAAGGTCACCGGGATGATTGTCATAAGCGGATAGCTCGCTTACGGTTTCGTATGGATGCTCAATTTCCAATTGATAATGGTCATTTTGATCCAAATGAGCCTTTACGTCTTGTTTTGATTGTTCCAGCTGTTGTTTTAAGTGAGTAATTTTTTCATGGGAAATCATAATGGAGACTCCTTTCAAAATCCTGTCTATTTGTATTATGAACCTCCCACGAAAAAACATGATTTCCAATTAGTGAGCATATAAAAAAGGTCCACACAAAAAATGTGTGAACCAATGTTTATTTAGAATCAGACAAAATATCCAATTACCAAACCGATTCCGAGGAGAAAACCGAAAATGGTATTGGTCTGTGCAGTTGCCACCATTGCAGGCATCATGGTGACATTGCTTTTGTTGTTCGAAAAGCCTTTTATGGCAGAAAGCGGCTTGACAATGGACAAGAATACTAATAATGACCACACTGATGCGTAGTCCAATGCGATAAAGAGCACAATAAGTGTATAGGAAATGATGAACATAGCCGCAAGCAGTGTGATGGCGTTTTTACGCCCAATCAGGATTGCCACCGTTTTTCGGCCGTTCTCCTTGTCGCCTACAATATCACGTATATTGTTTGCCAAAAGAATAGCCCCGACAAGGATGGAGATTGGGATGGAAATAAGCATGCTTGTCGAAGAGACTGTCCCAGTTTGAATATAGAAAGAAATAAGGATGATCACAAATCCCATAAAGAAACCTGCTACAATTTCTCCAAATGGGGTATAGGCAATAGGGTAGGGACCACCTGTATAAAAGTATCCCGCTGCCATACAGGCTGTACCGATTGCAGCAAGCCACCACGTACTATTCAGGCAGATGTATACACCGAGCAGTGTGGCAATTCCAAAGAAGATAAAAGCCAATTGCAAAACAGTCTGCGGCTTGACTCCATGCCGCACAATCGCGCCGCCGATCCCGACTGAATTTTCATTGTCCAAGCCTTTCCTGAAATCGTAGTATTCATTGATCATGTTCGTTGCTGCCTGTATTAAAAGGCTTGCCAATAGCATGGCTAAAAACATTGGCCAATCGATGACCGTTTCATAAAGGGCGAGCGATGTACCGATAAAAACCGGAACAAAAGCTGCGGTTAATGTATGTGGACGCAACAGGTTCCACCAGACCTTCCATCTTTTTTCGGAAGGTGATTGAATACCGGGTTGTGAAGAAATAGTCTGAGGCTGCATGATGACCCCTCCATTGTATGATTGAAAAACGGAAATGTTATATTATAAATACAGTATAAGTGTATGTAAAGGGACAAAGGGTGTCAACGGTTTTTCATAAGAAATAAAGGGAAGATTTAACATGCTATAATAATAATGAAGATAGTTGAAAATATAGGGTCATTTTGTTGACATAAAAAGGTTTTGAGGTGTATCTTAAAGGAAGCTATTCGAGAGACAAAAGTCTTGCGGTATCAAGGCCTCGGGGGGAGTCTTACATGATTACAAAGCAATATCATCATATAGTGGGTTTATGGGAAGAGGCAAAGGTGAAAGCAGCTTCCATAAATCAACCGGTACTTATCAGCTATACAAAAAAGGTGGATCAGTTGCATCCCCTGCAATTCTTTCAAGCAGGTGCACATTATTTTCCTGGACAACGTTTTTATTGGTCCAATCCATCCAAGAGCCATGTCATGGTTGGAGCTGGTGTCACGAAAGAATTTACAGCGGGTGGGAATGAAGAAAGATTTCACCAAATTGAAGAAGAATGGAAGCGTTTCACCGAACAATCGGTGAGAAATCAAGAATCGCAGCTTATAGGACCAGTCATTTATGGCGGCTTTTCCTTTGATCCAAAGAAGGAAAAGACAAAGCTCTGGAGCAATTTTGCGGATGCCCTGTTCGTGCTTCCGACCATCATGCTTACTTCCATAGATAACGAAACGTATTTGACCATCAATTATTGGAGCGACTGCGAAGAGTCACATATACAGGAGCTTATGAGTATAAAAGAAGAGCTGATTGAAGGAGGCTCTTCTATTAGGCATGCATATGCACCAGGGATTGTGAAATGTTTGGAGATGGATCCGAATGATTGGAAGGAATCCATTCAAACCGTCACAAACCGGATTTCTGATGGAGTAATGGAGAAAGTCGTCCTGGCCAGAGAGCTTAGGGTGCTGTTCCACGACGAAATCAATGTCGATCGTGTTTTGGAAAACCTATTGGAAGAACAGACGAATAGCTATCTTTTCACTGTTGAACGGGGAACGGATTGCTTTATTGGTGCAACGCCGGAGCAATTAGTGAAAAAGGCTGGCAATGAAGTGCATTCCATGTGTTTGGCTGGTTCGATAGGGAGAGGCGCCACTTTGCAGGAAGATGAGAAGTTGGGGAAAAGCCTATTAACTGATAATAAAAATATTCATGAACATGAGCTTGTCGTTCAAATGATCAAAAGTGCCCTGCAAGAGGTATGCCTTGATGTTACAACACCAAATGAGCCGAACCTCTACAAGATGAAGCATATCCAGCATCTTCACACACCCGTGAAGGCCAGTACAGATAAGGAAGTAAGTCTGGCTGATCTGGTGAATCTATTACATCCAACCCCGGCACTTGGCGGCTATCCAAGGGAAATATCGATGGAAACGATCAGGGAAGTGGAAAAAATGGACCGTGGCTGGTATGCAGGACCACTTGGATGGATGGATGCGCAGAATAATGGGGAATTTATTGTGGCAATCCGTTCAGGGCTGCTGCAGGGCAAAGAGGCATCCCTGTTTGCAGGATGTGGGATTGTCGGCGATTCTGATCCTGAGAGTGAATATCGTGAAACACAAATGAAATTCAGACCAATGTTATCTGCATTAGGGGGCATCAAGGAATAATGAAAGCATCAGACGACATGACATATTATCTTGCGGCTTTTGTAGACGAACTGGTACAGAGCGGAATGACGGATGTAGTAATCAGTCCAGGATCCAGATCTACCCCTATTGCATTACTGATGGCAGAGCACCCAAAGCTTGAGGTGACAGTTCTTATTGATGAACGCTCTGCTTCTTTTTATGCACTTGGGCTGGCAAAGACATCTGGAAAGCCGGTGGCAGTACTTTGTACGTCGGGTACAGCGGCAGCAAATTATTATCCAGCTATTGTGGAAGCGTTCCAGGCACGAATACCTTTGTTGGTGTTAACGGCTGATCGACCGCATGAACTTAGGGATATCGGTGCACCGCAAGCGATTGATCAGATTAAAATGTACGGAAACTATGTGAAATGGTTTGTGGAAATGTCCTTGCCGGTTGATGAGCGGTCGATGATCCAGTATTCCCGGACCATGGCGGCTAGAGCAATTGGAACTTCTGTAAGTGCACCGGGAGGACCAGTTCATTTGAACTTTCCACTCAGAGAGCCGTTGCTTCCGAATCTGCAGGCAGAAGACCTTTGGACCAAATATGGGGAAGCGAATGGATCAATTGTCGATGTTCAAGTAGGCAGCTATACGATTACTGAAGAACGTGCGGCATTTTTTGCACAGCTTTTCTCGCAAAAGAAAAAAGGAATTATTGTTTGCGGAGAAATACCTGTCAGGTCGGATTTTTCTGAACTGGTAACAGAGCTTGCAGAATCACTTCAATATCCGATTTTTGCAGATCCTTTGTCCGGCTTGCGGGCAGGCTCACATGCCAAAGATATGATATGCGAAGGATATGATGCATTTTTAAGAGAAGAAATGGTCAAAGAAGCATTGGAGCCAGAGGTCATTATACGATTTGGATCCATGCCTGTTTCCAAGTTTCTGACGCAATACATAGCTCGAGCATCTAGTGCGGTTCAAATTGTGATTGACGGAGACGGTGGATGGCGCGATCCGACCCTGCAGGCAAGTTTTATGGTGCACTGCAAGGAGGATGTGTTCTGCCAAAAAATCCTCCCATTACTTGCGCAGAGAAAAGAATCTTCTTGGCTTCAGGAAATCATATCAGTAAATCAACGCACAAAGAATCTTCTTTCCTCACCTGTAAAGAGTGAAAACCTGTTTGAAGGGAATGTCATCACGGAGCTTCAAGCGCTGCTTCCGGAAGGATCGGCTATCTTTGTAGGCAATAGCATGCCAATTCGGGATGCCGATACTTTTTTCCTTACAGATGATAAGGACATAAAGGTTTTGGCCAATAGAGGCGCAAATGGAATTGATGGAGTAGTATCGACCGCAATGGCAGCAAGTAAAGCATTTAAGCGATTGGTTCTGGTGATAGGGGATTTATCTTTTTACCATGATATGAATGGTTTGCTTGCGGCAAAACTTTTAATGCTTGATGTGACGATCGTTCTGATCAATAACAATGGCGGCGGAATTTTCAGCTTCCTGCCACAATCCAAAATCGAGAATCATTTTGAAGCGCTGTTCGGTACACCTATGAACATGAATTTTGAGCATGCAGCAAAACTGTATGATGCGGGCTATTCTCTTGTAGAATCATGGGAAGAGTTTAGAAGTAACTTCTCGGAATCCTTGTCACATAATGGATTGCATATCATCGAGGTTCCGACAAATCGTGAGGAAAATGAACAAGTGCATCGTAAATTGTGGAAAAGTGTTTCCCAGGAAATTAAAATGTCATTAAGTCGTGAAATATGATGGAAGTAAATGGTGTATCTTATCATTTGGAGACGATTGGAAATGGGCCCAAAAAGCTTCTGTGGCTACACGGATTTACAGGAAAGGGCAATAACTTCAAAGAAGCATTAACTTTTTTCGAAAACCATGACGAGTACACTTTTATTTTATTGGACTTTTTGGGTCATGGAAACAGTTCCATTCCAGCAGATTCCGGGCGTTATTCCATGGAGAATACAGTCGAGGATATCAGAGCGATTTTAGATGAAATGCAAATCACCAAAATCTTTCTGGTAGGTTATTCCATGGGGGGAAGGGTCGCACTTGCCTTTTCAGCAACATATCCATCCTACGTGGAAAAACTTGTTCTCGAAAGTGCCTCTCCAGGATTAAGGAAGGAAGAAGAACGCCTGGATAGAACCAAGGCTGATAAACGATTGGCTGAGAGGATCCTGCATGACGGATTGGAAGCGTTTGTGGAACATTGGACGAACATCCCGTTATTCCAGACACAAAAGCTGCTTTCCGAGGATAGGCAACTTCAGATAAAAGAACAGCGGCTCCAGAACTCACCCATTGGATTAGCCAATAGTCTTTCAGGGTTGGGAACCGGATCGCAGCCATCCTACTGGGAACGTCTTGAAGATTGCAAAATCATGGTCCTGCTGCTCGCAGGGGAAGACGATAAAAAGTTTGTCTTGATTGCAGAAAAAATGGAAAGACTCATGAAAAATGCTCAATATGTTAAAATAAGTGGAGCAGGACATGCAATTCATGTGGAACAACCAAGAAAGTTTGGTAAAATAGTAAGTGAGTTTTTGTCGAATTGAAAATATAGGGAGGAAACAGACATGGCAAGAGAGTGGATAGCAGGCCCTAAACAGTATGAAGATATTTTATATGAAACATATAATGGGATTGCAAAGATTACTATCAACCGTCCGGAAGTACATAATGCATTCCGTCCTAAAACGGTCATGGAATTGATTGAGGCATTTGCCTATGCCCGTGATGACGCGAGTGTTGGCGTTATCATCTTAACAGGTGCAGGAGACAAAGCATTCTGTTCTGGTGGAGACCAAAAAGTTCGTGGGCATGGCGGATATGTTGGGGAGGATGAAATTCCTCGCTTGAACGTATTGGATCTTCAACGTTTGATCCGCGTGACACCTAAGCCTGTAGTTGCGATGGTAGCTGGCTGGGCAATTGGAGGGGGACATGTTCTTCATATCGTATGTGATTTGACGATTGCTGCAGATAATGCCCGCTTCGGTCAAACCGGCCCAAAAGTGGGAAGCTTTGATGCTGGATATGGCTCCGGTTACTTGGCACGTATTGTTGGACACAAAAAGGCTCGTGAAATCTGGTACCTATGCCGTCAGTACAATGCACAGGAAGCATTGGATATGGGGCTTGTAAATACAGTGGTACCTTTGGAGCAATTGGAAGATGAAACAGTTAAATGGTGTGAAGAGATGCTTGAGAACAGTCCAACTGCTCTACGCTTCCTGAAAGCGGCATTTAACGCAGATACTGACGGATTGGCTGGTATCCAGCAGTTCGCTGGTGATGCAACATTACTTTACTATACAACCGATGAAGCGAAAGAAGGCCGTGACGCGTTCAAGGAGAAGAGAAAACCAGACTTTGGTCAGTTCCCTCGCTTCCCTTAATGATGAAAGTATGGGGGCAATTTAGAAGCATGGTGCTTTTAGATTGCTCTCCTTTTTTATATTACAAGATAGTGAGGTGCTGAATGTGATGTTGGTTCCCAATTTTTTGTTGAAAAGAGCAAGCCTCACTCCCAGTCGAATTGCGATTGAAATGGACCAACAAAAGCTGACTTTTGCGCAACTGAACGAGCGGTCCTTAGATATTGCTTCAAAGCTCTATGCTAATGGTGTCAGAACTGGTGACGCTATTTCGGTATTCATGAAAAATAGTTTGGAAATGGCGATTCTTCTTTTTGCATTAAAGCATATTGGCGCGATAACTGTTTTACATAACTTAAGACTGACTCCTAATGAGCTGGCGTTCCAACTAAAGAACTCCAGGTCAAAATTGCTGGTTACAGATGCAGAGAAAGTGAACCCACTGCTTAAAGTTCTGGTCGTGGAGGAAGGCGGCATCATCTCGATGGACACTCTTTCTCAATGCGAAGCAGGTCCGTTCCCACTCGTGAAGGAATTTCAACTTGATTTAGTGGATACAATCATGTACACAAGCGGAACAACCGGTCAGCCAAAAGGGGTGAAGCAAACTTACGGGAATCACTTTTGGAGTGCATCAGGTTCGGCACTGAATCTTGGGCTATATGAAAAGGATGCCTGGCTTGCCGCCGTACCATTGTTCCATATTAGCGGTCTGTCGATTTTGATGCGTGGAGTCATCTATGGGATGAGGGTTGTGCTTCATGAGAAATTTGATGCTGAGAAAGTAAATGAGGATATTATGAGTAAAGGAGTAACCATTGTTTCAGTGGTTAGTACCATGCTGCAGCAGCTTTTGGGTGAGTTGGGTGAAGAAACGTATCCAGGAACCTTCCGATGCATGCTGGCTGGCGGAGGTCCAATTCCATTGCCTATGCTAAAGGAATGTGAGAGGAAGAGGATTCCTGTGTTTCAGACATATGGGATGACAGAGACATGCTCCCAAATTGTAACGCTCTCTCCGGAAGCGGCACTTTTGAAAATCGGGAGTGTGGGTAAGGCCCTTTTTTCCTGCCAGGTAAAAATAGTTGATAATGAGAATATGGAAGCTCAGGTGGGACAGGCGGGAGAAATAGTGGTGAAAGGTCCGAATGTCTCGCCAGGCTATTTTCATAATGAGGAAGCGACGGCAAAAGCCATCAAGGATGGGTGGCTGCATACAGGTGATATCGGGTATTTGGATGAGGATGGATTTCTGTATGTCCTAGATCGCAGAAGTGACTTGATAATTTCAGGTGGGGAAAATGTGTACCCTGCTGAAATAGAGTCTGTACTCCTGGCACATCCCTCCATACAGGATGCTGGGGTGGGGGCGATGGAAGATGACCGTTGGGGACAGGTCCCTGTGGCATTTGTGGTGCAAAAGAATCCTGATTTCACCGAAGAAGACATACTAGATTTCGTCTCACAGCGATTGGCAAAGTATAAGGTGCCAAAAAGGATTTTGAAGGTGACTGAATTGCCCCGTAATGCGGCTAATAAACTTGTACGCAGAAGGTTGATGGAATACATGCCTAAGCCAGGTTCTACTAGGAGTCATGATCATGAAGATTAAGCAAATCGAGATGTTTCTCACCAAAATGGAGCTGTTACAACCTTTCCGTACTCATTCGGGAACGGTATCCGACCGCGAAAGCATCCTCCTGAAAATGACGGACACGGACGGAGTCAGCGGATGGGGAGAGGTTGTGGCATTCTCCTCCCCCTGGTACACCGAAGAGACGATTCAAACATCCTGGCATATGCTGAAGGACTTTTTTATTCCCTCGCTTTTACAAGAGGAATGGGAGCATCCAAGTGAAATACATGATGCATTGTTGGTTTGGAAGGGAAATCCGATGGCAAGAGCGGGAGTAGAAATGGCAGCATGGGATCTTTTTGCGAAGAAAGCAGGGAAATCCTTAGCAGACTTTATTGGTGGAACTCGTAAAAAGGTCGAAGCAGGTGTGGTTGTCAGCGTGGACTCACCCAGCAGCATGATTGAAACGATTGCCTTGCGTGTGAAGGAAGGCTATAGGCGGGTGAAAGTGAAAGTCGATCCCGGATATGATTATGAATTGCTGCACGCAATCAGAAGTGAATTTCCGAAGCTTGCTTTAATGGCGGATGCGAACTCTGCATATACGCTTGATGATTCTGAGAGATTAAGGAATCTTGATGAGTTTCAGCTTATGATGATCGAACAGCCGCTTGCCTCAGATGATATTGTGGAGCATGCGGAGCTGCAACAGCAGTTAACCACTCCAATCTGCCTGGATGAAAGCATCGTTTCCTACAAGGATGCTGTGAATGCCATCAAGCTTGGAAGCTGTCAGGTGATCAATATAAAGATTGGTCGAGTCGGCGGCCTTACAAATGCCATCCGCATTCATGACCTCAGTAAGCGGAATGGCCTGCCGGTCTGGTGTGGTGGGATGCTGGAAACAGGCATTTCAAGATTGTTCAATATTGCCCTAGCTTCCTTGCCAAACTTTACGATTCCCGGTGATATATCCGCATCCTCCCGTTATTGGAAGAAGGATGTCATTGAGCCGGAGGTAGTCGTTACAGAAGGAAAAATAACCGTCCCCACATCACCCGGAATAGGTTATAGAGTGAACGAGAGATATATAAGAGACATAAGTGAAACAACAAAATCCTTCAAAAAAGAAGACATATAAAACCGAAAGCCCCTGAGCTCCTTGGAGATATAGGGGCTTTTCGTATCTACACCAACCTATTAGTTTTCGACATGAATGGTCATTCCCCTGCCAGGGCCAGACCCCCCCAAAAAAGTTTTCAAAAAACTTTGCTTGACAAAAGTTTGCTCAGGGTTTAAGTTTTGTATTAGGGAAACATTTTGAGATGAAGCTCAAATTAGTGAGCTTGTCAAAAACAATGACACATTTTTTCTGGAATCCGCATAGATTAAATTGGAATCTGGTGAAAGTGTGTATATTTTTATCAAAAAACTTGCGTTAGAGAAACATTTGTTGCTATACACAATTTTATGAGGGAGAGGGATTATAATAATGAAATCTATGTTTATGAAATTTTTACTTCTTGGGGCCATCAGTTTGGGATTGACTGCATGTTCAGGGGCAGCAACAGGAAACGATAGTGGCAAATTGAAGGTCACCACCACTATCGCACAAATCGGGGACATTGTTGCAAACGTGGGAGGAGAGCATGTGGAAGTGGAATCATTAATGGGACCAGGGATTGATCCCCACCTTTATCAAGCGTCCCAAGGTGATATCGGTAAACTGAGCAAAGCGGATATCATTTTTTATAATGGCCTACATTTGGAAGGGAAAATGGGAGATATTCTTGAGAAAATGTCTAAAGATAAACCGACTGTAGCAGTGGGAGAAAAAATTCCTGAGGAACTTCTTCTTACAGCAGATGGCGATACCACGAAGAAAGATCCGCATGTATGGTTTGATATCACTCTATGGATTCATGCAGTGGAGGCGGTAACGGCAACCTTGGTGGAACAGGATAAGGGTAATGCGGCAACCTATGAAGAAAATGCTAAAAAGTATATAGAAGAATTAAAGGAATTGGATGCCTACGGTAAAGAGAAGATTGCATCCATTCCCGAAGAAAGCAGAGTGCTTGTCACCGCTCATGATGCATTCAAGTATTTCGGTGAGGCGTATGGAATGGAGGTTAACGGTTTACAGGGGCTGAGTACGGATGCGGAATTTGGATTAAGGGATGTCCAGAGCATCATTGATTTATTGGTAGAAAGAAATGTAAAGGCGGTATTCGTGGAAAGCAGTATTTCAGAGGATTCCATCAACGCAGTTGTAAAAGGTGCGGAAAGCCGCGGCCATACTGTAGTCATCGGTGGGGAATTATACTCTGACGCCATGGGTGAAGCCGGTACAGAGACAGGAACATATCTGGGAATGTTCAAACATAATATTGATACAATCGTGGAAGCCCTAAAATAAGAAGGTAAGGTGAACATCATGGAACCAGTAAAGATTGAAAATCTGACAGTGGCATACCATCGGAAACCAGTATTGAAAGAAATTAGCTTCACCGTTCCTGAAGGAAAGCTTATCGGCATCATCGGTCCGAACGGTGCAGGTAAGTCGACCCTTATCAAGGCAGCGCTGGAACTGATTCCGAAAGCTTCAGGAAGCATCTCGATCTACGGTAAGCCATATCGATCACAGAGAAAGTTGATCGGCTATGTTCCTCAACGCGGTTCAGTGGATTGGGATTTCCCTACGAATGCGTTGGATGTGGTGCTCATGGGAAGGTATGGACACATTGGGTGGATAAAAAGACCGAGCAAGAAAGATATAGAATTTGCTTACGAATGCCTGGATAAAGTCGGAATGAGAGATTATGCAACAAGACAGATCAGTCAGCTTTCAGGTGGACAGCAGCAGCGTGTATTCCTGGCAAGGGCACTTGCTCAGGATGCGAGCATCTATTTTATGGATGAACCATTTGTCGGGGTGGATGCAGCTACGGAAAAAGCGATCATCACCATCCTGAACGAGTTGAAGTCACAGGGGAAGACCGTATTGGTCGTCCATCATGATCTTCAAACCGTCAAGGAATACTTTGATTGGGTGCTGTTAATCAATTTGAGGAAAATAGCGATAGGACCGACGGATGAAGTCTTTACGATGGAGAATTTACAAAGAACGTATGGCGGCCGTCTTGCATTTCTTGATCAAAATCAGGCAATCGTAGAACAGTAGGAGTGACAGAATGGATACGATACTTTATATGCTGAGAGATCCAAATGTTCAATGGGTTCTATTAGGGACAGTATTGCTTGGCATTGCGAGTGGGGTGCTTGGCAGCTTTGCATTGCTTAGAAAGCAGAGCTTGCTCGGAGATGCCATGGCGCATGCAGCACTTCCTGGAATATGTATTGCCTTTTTGCTATATGGGGCGAAATCCATGTCCTGGTTCCTGATAGGTGCCGCGATATCGGGACTGATTGGAACCTATTGCATACAGGCAGTAATCAAGCATTCAAGAATCAAAGAGGATACGGCAATCGGGCTTGTACTTTCCGTCTTTTTTGGAGCGGGGATTGTACTGCTTACTTATGTACAGCATCATGGGAAGGGAAATCAAGCAGGTCTTGATTCCTTTATCTTCGGGCAGGCAGCCGCAATAGTTGGAGTGGATGTGCAAATTATCAGCACAATAGCGTTTGTCCTGATTTTTATCACTTTCCTCTTATTCAAGGAATTAAAGCTTATCACGTTTGATTCTCAATTCGCCCAAGGCTTGGGAATGCCGGTAAAATGGCTGAATGGCCTCCTTATGACCTTGATTGTAGGAGCGGTAGTCATTGGTCTTCAGGCGGTTGGTGTAATTCTGATGGCAGCGATGCTGATTACTCCGGCTATAACTGCGAGGTATTGGACAGAAAGATTAGATCACATGGTAATTCTAGCAGGCTTGGTTGGTGCGATATCAGGCGTTTTCGGGACTCTGTTAAGTACTGTATCCAGAGGGATGCCGACAGGTCCTCTTATTATCATGGCTGCGACTATTTGTTTTATCTTTTCTTTAATGTTTGGAACAAAAAAAGGATTGGTTCCAAGAGCAATCAAACAGATGAAAGTAAAGAATCAGATTACATGCGAGAATGTCTTATCGTCCTTGTATGAACTTTCGGAAAAATCTTTATTGAATACAGAAGGCAAGTCAATGGGAAGCTTTTCTCTCGAATCAGTCCTTGATCTAAGACCAACACATACAATGGTCTTGCGGAAGGTATTAAAAGAGCTTAGACAGAAAAAGCTGATATTCATTGAAGACAATGGATTTATTGGATTAACTGAAAAAGGGCTGAAGCATGCCCATGGAATTGTCCTCAAAAACCGTCTCATGGATATGTATCTCATGTTTGAAAGTAAGTTTCCTGAATCCAATTGGAGAGAAGGCAGCACGGATCTATTGGATGGACCGAAGGAAATAGTGGAGGAACTGCGCTCTTTACTAAAAGATTTCGGAAAAGATCCGATTGCTTATCCGCTTTATGAGGCAAAGTGCAAAAGAAATTCAACTGGGCTTCAATCCATCTTGAAAGGGAGTGCCGGTCCATTATGAGTTATGAAGGATGGATTATCTTAACAGGCTCGCTTGTAGGTATCACAAGTGGAATCACCGGATGTTTTCTTATATTAAGAAAAATGGCGATGCTGGCTGATGCTATCAGTCATACCGTCTTACTTGGAATCGTTGGGGCATATCTGGTGTCCAGCAGTCTAGAAGGCATATATATGTTCGTTGGAGCCCTTGTGGTGGGACTGCTGACCGCTTTCTTTGTTCAGCTTCTCCATTCATCCGGTGTGCAATCCGATGCAGCAATTGGTGTAGTTTTCACTTCATTGTTTGCTTTGGGGGTCATCCTCGTATCGATGTATGCAGGAAAGATCCATCTGGATGTGGATCATGCGTTGATGGGAGAGATTGCATTCGTGCCATGGGATACCTTCGTTTTTGCGGGGATGGAGCTTGGACCTAAAGCAGTCTGGATGCTCGGAACGGTTCTCATCATTAATATCGCATTGATTGTATTCTTCTATAAGGAGCTGAAAATCTGTGCGTTTGACCCGGAAATGGCAGCAGCAATCGGCATACCGGTCATGTTCATGCATTATCTTTTGATGGGGATGCTCTCCATCACCACTGTCGCATCGTTTGACAGTGTCGGGGCAATTCTGGTCGTGGCCATGCTGATAGCACCAGGAGCAAGCGCCTATTTGCTCACCGATAGATTGAGTGTGATGCTGGTATTGAGTGCGGTTATAGGAATAGCTTCTGCTGTGCTTGGGTATTATTTTGCTTCCTTCTATAATGTCTCCATTTCCGGATCTATGGCAATGATGGCAGGGGTATTGTTTGTTCTTACTTTTTTCCTGTCACCAAAGCACGGAATTGTGATGAAGTGGATATTCAGAAGATCTTTAACTAAAGAATCTCTATAGGGTGCAGGGGATACTGCTGAAAATTACCTAATAAAGAGGACTAGGGGCAAATGACCCTAGTCCTCTTTTGGTTTCATCTTAATGTGAAGGTTCAAATGTTTTGCAATCCGTATCCTTGCTATCATGTGCCGTGTTTCCTTTGTGGCTTACTACATAGATAGCATCAGCGTTACAACGGTTTCCTTGTCCCCAGAAGTTGCAATTTTCCACTTCGCATAAAACCTCAACATCTCTAGCCATTGTCTCGTCCTCCTTTTGTTGTGGCCCTGTATACCCGCTGTTGATTTCCGCACTAGGCGCAGCGACCCAAGGGGCGGTGCTGGAGCCTCCTCAGGCTTCGCCTTGCGGGGTCTCCAGCCTACCGCTACCTCCCGCAGGAGTCTTCGCCTATTGCTCCAATCAACAGCTATTGTAGAAATAACTCTATTCTTTAACAGAACCTATGTGTAGAAGATACCTTCTTAATTTCTCCTCAGTTGCAAATCCCATTCTTCCTTTTTTAGGGAATATCATAAATCATGAATAATTTCAATATTTTATTGACAAAGAGAATCATTCTCAATTATTATAGATTCAACAAGAGAGAATCATTCTCAATTAAAATGTGATGAAAGGGTGTAAAGAGATGACATCATTGATGGTAGTAGGGGCAGATCATTTAGGGAATATTCAGGACAAGTTGAAGACTTTCGGTTTCGAGGATATTGTTCATGTGGATGGAAGAAAAGTGCAGGTTGTGAAGCGTTCCATTCCGGATCACGTAGATTTAATACTGGTATTGACGGATTACATAAATCATAATTTGGCAAAAGTCATCAAGCAGAAAGCGAAGGAATGCAACAAGCCTGTGTACTACTGTAAAAGGTCCTGGAGTTCAATTCAGCAGACATTAAGCAGAGTGTAGGTTAGCATCATCATATAAAAAAGCCAAGAGGAATCCCCTTGACCTTAATTTTCACTCTTAATATAGCGGTCATCTTTCATAAACAATCGCCAAAAGTAAATGAAACCAGGAAACAGAATGACAAAACCGACTATATAGGAAATGAATAGCGCCCGAAATGAGGCTGGATCTGTAAATCCGTTCTCGATGGTGACGTTAGGATAGATGATGAACGGCAAATGTGCCCGCCCGTAAGCGTAGCTTGCTAAAGCGTATTGGATAAATGCCGAAACCACAGCAAGTCTCGGCAAACCGGTCCAGCCCTTCCTATTATCAGGTAACACGAGAGCGACACCTGTAACGACAAACATGCCAGCAGAAATGAACAGCCACACCAGATAATCCATCATCCCATTAAAAAGCCAGCCCGCCTCATATCGCATGGTAATCATAATCAACAATGCCCCGAACAGTGAAACTGGACCAAGAATCAGGGCATCCCGGCGATAGATTTCATAAGCATCTTTATCATTTGCCACTTTAGAAAAATCAGCAAGCAAAAGAGAGGACAGGAATAACGTACTGCTGATTGCAAATAGGATAAAGGATAGGGCATGTGGACTTGCCAGCAGTCTGCCAAGCATCAGCCTATCCACTCCATCTACCGTATCAACATATCCACCGTGTGTGACTGGCAGTACAAGAATAAGAAAAGCGGGAATCAAAAATCCGGTAATACCTGAAATATAGGTTAACGGCTTTTGATAGTCCTCGACAATATGGGAAAAAACAAGAAAACCGCTTCGGACTGCCAGAAGCAGTAAAATGATGCTTCCTGGAATCAATAATACCGTTCCCAATGTATAGGCTGCACTCGGAAAAAAGCTATAGATAGCTACCACAACTGCCACGATAAATACATTGGTCACCTCCCAGGTCGGAGAAAGGTAGCGGTTTGCGATATTGGTCGCGTTCGTTTTGTTATTTTTTATATAAAGCATCGACCAGAAGCCGGCACCGAAATCCATGGTGGCCATTACCGCATAGATAAAAATGAACCCCCAGAGTACAGTAATAGCGAGTATTGCATCTGTCATAAGATCAGTTCCTTTCTAAACTTGAACCCCGGAATTGGAAGGAGGAAGCTCATTCAGTTCGTCCTCAAGTGGATGCCGCTTAAAATAGTGGCGAAGCACCCATATCACTGCTACACCTAGTAGTAAATAAATAAACGCAAAAGCGATAAAAAGAGCTGCAAGGTTCTGATTTCCTGTTACTGCTTCTTCCGTCAACATGACACGGTAGATCACCCAAGGCTGACGGCCGGTACAAGCAAATATCCAGCCAAATTCTATGGCGAGCATTGCCAGTGGGCCAGCAGCTACAAAAAGCCACATTAGCCATTTAGGAAAAGTGGGCTTTTTCAAAATCTTGCTCCAAAAGAATCCTACAAGAGATAAGAAAATCAGCATTGTACCGATTCCCACCATTCCGTTGAACAGCGTGTGTACAAATAGTGGAGGCCAGTACTCCTCGGGAAAATCGTTCAAGCCGACAACAACTGTATCAAAGCGGTCATCGGCCAAAAAGCTCAGCGCCCAAGGTATTTCAATGCCCCATTTGACCTCCTGGGTTTCACGGTCGGTGAACCCGCCAACAGACAAGGGAGCGTAGCCTTGAGTCTCAAAAAGCCCTTCTGCAGCTGCAAGCTTTTCCGGCTGATATTGATGCAAGAGCTGAGCGGATTCATGGCCATTTATTGCGGTCATGAAAGAGAAGATGCCCCCTACTACCAAGCCCATTATCAATGCCTTTCGATGAAATTTGTATACTCGTTCGTTATGCTTGTTGCGAAGCATTTTATAGGCAGAGACAGAGGCAATGACAAAAGCTCCTGTCATGAATGCGGATACCGCCACATGAGCAGCAGTGACGATAAAACTAGGGTTGAAAAAGGCAGCCCACGGGTCGACATCGACTATTTCCCCATTTTCAATACGAAAGCCTGCTGGTGTCCCTTCAAATGCATGCACATTAGTAATTAATACAGCCGAAGCAGCAGCCCCAATTGTCACTAAAGTCACACTGAAAATCCGCATCCAAGGTGATATGCGATCAGCTGCATACACATAGATGGATATAAACAGAGCTTCAATGAAGAATGCATAAATTTCTATTTGAAAAGGAAGTGCCATCACTTTACCGATTACTTCCATAAAGCCCGGCCATAAGAGGGAGAGCTGGACACCTGCAATAGTACCTGTTGGAATGGCCACACCTAATAGAACGGCCTTTGCCTTTGTCCATCTTTTGGCCATTACGGCATATTCCCGATTTTTTGTTTTCTGGTACATCAATTCCGCAATCAAAATCATAAGCGGGATACCGACTCCGAGTGTCGCAAAAATGATATGAAATCCCATCGTCGTTCCAAAGAGGGATCTTGCAATAACTACATCATCCATAAAGATACTTCCCTTCGCACAAATCTGTTCCTATCTTCTCCCAGTTATAGTCCACATTTTTCCACAAAATATGCATTTTTTTCTAAAATTAGTAGGTTTCAATAGAATGATTGATAAGAGAAAAGAATGATAGTATAATTAAATCGTAACAATTACGTTTTGTAGTAATGATTATTTTCTTTCTTTTTATTTTCTCTATATAATGGGTATTAGAAACGTAAGTCTATTGGAAGGGGTGCATAGTATGAATACGAAGGTACCGGTGTATGTAATCAGTGGATTTTTAGGAAGCGGAAAGACAACCATACTTTTACATATGATCAGTCATTTTAGAAATACCGGAAAAAAGCCTGGTATCATCCTGAATGAACTAGGTGATGAAAATGTAGAAAACCATCTTTTTGAAGGACAGCAGGTGGTGGAACTTTTAAATGGATGTATTTGCTGCACAATCCAGGACGATTTGAAAACAACCTTAAAAGGTTATATAAATGAAGAAATTGACGTTCTGTTGATTGAGGGGACTGGTGTTGCGAACCCATTGGAAATCAAGGATGTCCTCCTCGATCCGTTGTATATGGACCATTTTGAATTGCAATCCATGATAAGCCTCGTCGATGCGAGTCATTATATGGAGTATCAAAGCTTTTTTAACAGCTCCAAGGAAATAAGGGCCCTGTTAAAGGAGCAGGTGACCTCGGCAAATTTGCTGGTCCTAAATAAAATCGATTTGGTTTCTGAAAAAGAGTTGAACAAAGTGGAAGCCAAGCTGGCAGATGAATTGGACAATCATGTTCCGATATACAGAACAAGCTTCGGTGAAGTTCCATTGGAACTGATGCTTGAGAAACGATTTCATGTCAGGGAGGTCTCCCACTCCCATTCCACTCATGAACATACTCACCAACATCACCATCATCATATTGAAGCAACAAAGCTGAGAGTGGAGAGCCCTGTTAAAAAGGATGTGCTGGAAAAACAGCTGAAAAAGCTATCAAAGCATGTTATCCGAGCCAAGGGGATCATTCAGCTTGCAGACGATTCAGGATATTTTGAGTTTCAATATGCTGCAGGACAGTTGCGGCTCAACAAAATAGAAGAACCGAATGGAATAACCCCTACGGTTGTTCTAATAGGTGATAAATTGGAGCCGGATAAAATGGAGAGGTTCTATAAAGAGCTGACAGAACAATAAAATGGCATGAAAAAGCCCCAACTTTTTATTGATATAAAAAGTTGGGGCTTTTTTGATTTAAACTCTCCCCTGTTGATTGGAGCGCAAGGGGTGAGACTCCTTGAAAATGCAAGCATTTTCTGCGTGCGATGAATCGCTTCCGAAGCCATCCTTGTCCTGCGGGAGCAGCGTGTCAAGGGAGACCCCACAGGCGCAATTGCGCCGAGGAGGCTCCCGAGGCCGCCCGCGGAAAGTGAACTCCTGGAGCGGAAATCATCAGGGTGTTTAAAGTAGGCACTAAATTTTCAGGCAAACGAAAGAAAAAATAGTCAATTAGTTCAATGCTTTCTCCAAGGTTTCCAAATTCTTTCTCATCAAGCTGAAATAGTCTTCATCATTTTTCACATCTTCTTCTGTTGCTGCTTCAAGGTTATGCAAAGTTAATGCTTCCGCTTTTATTTCATTCTTTACTACTTCCGCAATTTTACCGCTGATATTCTGATCGAAAATAACATATTGAATGTTGTTTTCTTTTGCTTTAGCTATAATTTCGGTTAATTGCTTCTGAGATGGCTCCTGTGTTGGAGATAAACCATTTACACTGATTTGCTCCAGGCCATATTGCTCTTCCCAGTAGCCATATGCTGCATGAGAAACCAGTATCTTATTAGTCTTGGCGGATTCCATTGTTTCTTTATATTCCGAATCCAACGCTTCCAATTCCTCTTTTAGAGATTGAAAGTTAGCCTCGAAATCTTCCTTTGCCTCCGGCTTTAATTCCACCAAAGCATTTTTAATATTTTCCGCTAGAGAGATAGAAAGAGTAGGGCTTAACCACACATGTGGATCTCCATCAGCGTGATTGTGTTCATCTTCCTCGTGAGCTTCTTCTTCATGTGAGTGCTCATCCTCTTCGTGAGCGCCTTCCTCATGTGAGTGCTCATCCTCTTCGTGGGCTTCGTCCTTATGTGAGTGCTCATTTTCTTCGTGGGCTTCATCCTCATGAGAGTGCTCATCTTCTTTAAGTAATTCAATGCCTTTTCCTGCAGCTACGACCTTTACTTCTTCATTTTCCAACACATCTTTTGCCTTATCCGCAAAGCCTTCCACCCCAATACCGGTGTAGATGAAGGCATCAGCAGAAGCCATCTCACTCATGGTTTTCGTGGAAGGTTCAAAAGTATGTGCGTCTGCACCTGGAGGATAGACGGATTTTACATCTACATGATTTCCTCCAATTTTATTCGAGAAATCTTCCAAAGGAAAAATGGTTGTATACACTGTTAGTTTTCCTTCAGAGGATTGGTTATCCGAATTACAACCAACTAAAAATGTGAAAAACATAAGTATTAGAATGGATAAAATCGATTTATTTTTCATAGTTGTTCTCCTCTCATTGAGTATCCTTGAACATTATATCGTAATTATTACGATTTGAGAACTAAAAAGGAAATTGATTAATAATTTTTATTACTCTGTAACAAATGCGGGTATCGGATCATGTAATTTTGTCCAGTCCTCTAACATCTCTTCTTCAGTAAGTAGGCATGTATCCAGTGAGTCCTCTAACGCATCTCGATCTAGATCAAATCCGATAAAGACTAACTCAGTCATTCTATCGCCATAAGTATCATCCCATTTGGCCAAAAGCTCAGGTTCTTCACTTAACGTCATTTCCCTCTCCATTGCACTATAAGCTGCTACCCAAAGCCCAGCCGCCTGAAGCATGATGGAGGCGCCAGCCTGTGATAGCAATCCAGCCATGTCATTTCTTGTAGCCAGCCAGAAAAATCCTTTAGCACGATCCACATTTTCCGGCCAATTTTCCAGCCAACTCATGAATCTCTCAGGATGGAATGGCTTTTTCCTCCTGTATACAAAGGAAGTTATTCCATATTCTTCAGTTTCCGGAATATGCTCTTCATTCAATTCCTTGATCCAACCCGCTGCCTGGCTTGCCTGCTCGAAATCAAACAGGTTTGTATTAAGTATGCTTTGAAGATCAACCTTGCTGTGTGCTGAAGGAATGATTTTCGCTCTCGGATTCATTTTACGCAGAAACGCTTCCATATCTTTCACATCTTCATGATCGAGGAGGTCTGTCTTATTCAATAACAGGATATCAGCGAATTCAATTTGATCTATGAGCAGATCGGAAACCTCACGAGTGTCGTTTTCGTCGGTTCCCTCCATACGATCAAGCAGACTTTCACCGGAATTGTAATCTTCAAAGAAGCGGAATCCATCCACGACAGTAATCATCGCATCAATATAGCATTTGGAGGTCAAATCGATATTAAATTCCTCATCTATATAAGTGAATGTCTGAGCAACAGGTATCGGTTCACTGATTCCGGAAGATTCAATAACGATATAATCGATATTCCCTTCATCTACTAGTCGTTCTACCTCTTTCATCAGATCCTCACGCAGCGTACAGCAGATACAGCCATTCTGCATTTCCACGAGCTTTTCCTCTGTCCTTGAAAAGCCGCCGTTCTGGACGAGTGCCGAATCTATATTGACTTCGCTCATATCGTTCACAATAACAGCGATTTTTAAACCTTGCCTATTGGATAAAATATGGTTAAGCAAGGTGGTTTTTCCAGATCCTAAATATCCGCTGATCACGGTAACTGGTATTTTGGGCATTATAAACATCCTTTCTCATGTAAAACGTAATCTTTACGATTTGAACATTCTTAATGATACAAGAAACCATTGCTTGTGGCAACTCATTTTAATTGTCAGAATCGAGTTTTTTTGTCATATTGGAAAGAGACATAAATTTTTATTGCGAAAGAAGGTAATAGGATGAAATTGCTGAATGAGATATTGGAACATAATCGCACATTTGTAGATAGTGAAGAGTACGTCAAATTCCAGACAACAAAGTTCCCCGATAAAAAGCTAGTCGTATTATCATGTATGGACACTAGGCTGATTGATCTTTTGCCAAGTGCAATGAATGTAATGCATGGGGATATGAAAATTGTCAAGAATGCGGGTGCTCTGGTATCCCACCCGTTCGGAAGTATCATGAGAAGTATTTTGGTTGCCGTTCTGGAACTTAATGCGGACGAAGTAATGGTCATCGGCCACCATGATTGCGGTATGGGAAAAGTGAATTATGAAACGATAAGAGAAAAGATGGAAGCTAGAGGAATAAAGAAGGAAACGATCGATGACCTGAAATACGCGGGAATTGATGTGAAAACTTTCCTGAAAGGCTTTGACAGTGTTGAGGAAAGTGTCCGAGAGAGCGTCGATATGATTGCGAACCATCCGCTGATGCCCCAGGGGGTTCCTGTGCATGGACTTGTTATAGATCCTAACACAGGGAAGCTTGACTTGGTTGTAGATGGCTATAAAACGCTTTAAGCCTTCTCCTTCTTTTCCGGAACATGGTCGATTCCGCCCGGATGAAACGGATGGCACTTCAGTATTCTTTTTATAGTTAGCCATCCTCCTTTAATAGCACCGAAGCGGCTGATTGCCTCCATCCCATAATGGGAGCAGGTCGGATAGAACCGGCAAGTCGGCGGTGTTAATGGAGATATGACCTTTTGGTAAAATCGGATTAGCAAAAGAAAGATATGTTTCATATACTGTCACCTCAGAATAGATTATAGCGGATTTTTCCTGGAACGGAAAAATTTATTAAATCCATATAAATCAGATGAATTTAATTGGAATTAAATATATGCTATAATGAGTGTAACTTATCATTAAGGAGATGTTTTTATGCCTTCAGTTGAAAGCTTTGAACTAGATCATAATGCAGTAAAAGCTCCATATGTCCGTCATTGTGGCGTGCACAAAGTAGGGACAGATGGTGTTGTAAATAAATACGATATCCGCTTCTGCCAACCGAACAAACAGGCAATGAAGCCTGATGCCATCCACACCTTGGAGCATCTGTTGGCGTTCAATATCCGTACTCATTCGGAAAAATACGACCATTTCGATATTATCGATATTTCACCGATGGGCTGCCAGACCGGCTACTATCTGGTTGTCAGCGGTGAACCAACAGTTGATGAAATTGTTGACCTGATGGAAGATACGTTGAAGGATGCGGTTCAGATTGAAGAAATTCCTGCGGCTAACGAGAAGCAATGCGGCCAGGCGAAGCTGCATGACCTTGAAGGTGCAAAACGCCTGATGCGTTTCTGGTTGGAACAGGATAAAGAAGATCTTAAAAAAGTGTTTGGTTGATAATGAGAAAAAAAGATGGCCCCAGGGTCATCTTTTTATTTTTAGGCTCTGTTATTGAGTATTATTGATTTCCTAAGAATCTAGCTGTTGATTGGAGCAATAGGCGAAGACTCCTCGAAAATGCGAGCATTTTCTTCGTGCGATGAATCGCTGCCGAAGCCTTCCTTGTCCTGCGGGAGGAAGGGACAGGGGGAGACCCCGCAGGCGAAGCCGAGTTATCATGAACAAAACTAGCTCCTTACTCGTAACATCGTAGGTTAACTGGGTAAAGGTAAATATGAGAACCAAAAACCCAA
>NZ_JBHVHV010000027.1:0-44703 GCF_042800035.1 Sutcliffiella sp. NPDC057660 | reverse complement strand
TTGACTAGCTTTGTATTGCTTTTTCGTTCTTTGTTAATCCCTATAAGATTAACGTGGACGCTGTTGTTTTGTTTAGTTTTCAAAGATCATTTCAACCGTTTAGCTTGTCGCTCCGTGGCGACTTAATTACTATACCATGTTAACCGTTCAAGGTCAACACCTTTTTTAAAATTTCTTTGTTGCCGTGTTGTTTCGAAAAGTAATTTCGTGTTTTGCAGCAACGAATAATAATATACCATCTAACACATGAACCCGTCAACTGTTTTTCTAAAATAATATTTCCGTTAATAATTCCTTCTATTCTATTAGAGAATACTACTAATCTATTCTACCCTCCTAGAATGTTGTTTCTTCTATATTATTGTCTTTACCGTCCACGCCACTTACTAAACATTATTAACCGATTATTCTCCAGAAGTTTTTTCCATCTATCAAGCCACATATAGAAAACCCCCGCTCCATTAAGGAGCAGGGGTCAGATTCTAGTAATCTATTCAACTAAAAACACAAAGTATAAGATGAAGATGACGAACAGTCCGTACATGACAGGGTGAATCTCTTTTGCTCTACCCTTCATGATCATCGTGATCGGGTAGAAGACGAAGCCTGCCGCAATACCTGTTGCGATACTATAAGATAATGGCATCACGATGATGGTCAGGAATGCCGGTACAGCAATTTCGAAATTGTCCCATTTGATTTTGCCAAGCGCAGATACCATCAGTACACCTACGATGATAAGCGCTGGTGCTGTTACCGGTTCGGTGATGACAGATAGCAATGGGAAGAACCAAAGAGATAGGATGAAAAGTAAAGCTGTAACTACGGATGCGAAACCTGTACGTCCACCAGCTGCCACCCCGGCAGATGATTCAATATAAGACGTGGTAGTGGATGTTCCAAGGATTGCACCTGCAACTGTAGCAGTTGAATCTGCGAATAAGGCCTTGCCTGCTCTAGGAAGCTTGTTATCTTTCATAAGTCCAGCTTGGTTGGCTACCGCTACAAGCGTACCTGCTGTATCGAAGAAGTCTACAAATAAGAAAGTCAGGATAACAACCAGCATTTCTATAGTAAAGATGTCACCTAGGTGAGCAAAAGCCGCACCAAATGTTGGCTCTAAACTTGGCGGCACTGCACTAACGATGGCCTCAGGCTTATCAATTAAGCCGAAGATCATCCCTACTACTGCTGTAATAACGATACCGAAGAAAATTCCGCCTTTGAAGCCGCGGACCATAAGAACTACTGTCACGATCAACCCGAAGATTGCAAGAAGTGTATTTCCAGCTGTTAGATCACCCAGTCCTACTAGAACTGCGTCGTCCCCGACAATCACACCTGCATTTTGGAAGCCGATGAAGGTGATGAACAATCCGATACCCGCTCCAACTGCATATTTTAACTCTGCAGGGATGGAGTTGATGATTTTTTCACGTAGACCTGTAAGTGTCAAAGCGATAAAGATTAATCCCGATACCAATACCCCAGCCAAAGCAGTCTGCCAAGGAATACCCATTGTGAGAACTACTGTATAACCGAAGAATGCGTTAAGCCCCATGCCAGGCGCTAGTGCGATGGGATACTTGGCGTATAATCCCATGACTAGGCAACCAATAGCTGCAGATAATGCTGTAGCCGTGAAGACTGCTCCTTGATCCATTCTTAATGCATCCGGATAGTCTCCGACGCTTGCCAAGGAAAGCATAAGTGGATTGACAATCAGGATGTAGGCCATTGCAAGGAATGTTGTCAAACCTGCAACCGATTCTGTTTTATAGCTTGTTCCCAATTTTTCAAACTCAAAGTATTTCTTCATATGAATCCTCCTCGAATGTGTGAAGCAGATAATCGTATAAATCAGAAAAACGCCCCTGGATACCAGGGACGTTGACAGACGAGGATAAGGAAATGATACGGGTGCTCCATTAAAGAGCAGTCCATACACGATTCCATACACCTCGTAGTCAAGCCGTTTACGGTAGCCTGGTAGAAACTTTTGGGCCATATTCCCAAATTTATACGAGATTTGAACTATAAAAGATATGATTTCTGCTCTTATTTTACCAAGCAACCAGCAGCTCGTCAATACAAAATACGAACATTTTCGACAAGAACTTAATATTTATTCGTTTTTTAGTAATAAAAAAGCTGACTGGCATAAATCCAGTCAGCTTTTCGACCTATTCCCACTCAATCGTTGCAGGTGGCTTACTTGTAATGTCATACACGACGCGGTTGATATGATTCACTTCGTTTACGATACGCGTTGAAATGATTTCCAGTACATCCCAAGGAATACGCGCCCAATCCGAAGTCATTCCATCGATGGAAGTAACAGCGCGGATCCCGATTGTGTAATCATACGTACGCTGATCTCCCATTACTCCTACACTGCGGATATCAGGTAATACCGTAAAATATTGCCAGATGTCACGGTCAAGTCCCGCTTTCTTGATCTCTTCACGGAGAATGTGGTCGGATTCGCGAACGATTTCCAATTTCTCATCGGAGATTTCCCCAAGAACACGGATACCTAGTCCTGGACCTGGGAATGGTTGGCGCCATACGATTTCATCCGGAATACCCATTTCAGTTCCCAATGCACGAACCTCATCCTTGAACAATGTGTTCAACGGCTCTATCAGCTGGAACTGCATGTCTTCAGGAAGACCGCCTACATTGTGGTGGGATTTGATTGTTTGTGCTGTTGCCGTACCACTCTCGATAATATCTGTATAAAGTGTTCCTTGTGCCAGATAGTCGATGCCTTCGAGCTTGGACGCCTCATCATCAAATACGTAAATGAATTCGTTCCCGATGATTTTACGTTTTTGCTCAGGATCGGATACACCTTTTAGTTTATTTAAGAAACGGTCTTTTGCATCGACCTTGATTACATTCATATGGAAGCCTTCGGTGAATGTTTTCATCACCTGTTCCGCTTCATTTTTACGAAGCAGACCATGGTCAACGAAAATGCACGTTAACTGATCGCCGATTGCTTTGTGAATCAGAACCGCCACGACCGAAGAGTCTACACCGCCGCTAAGTGCACATAGTACTTTCTTGTCGCCGACGATGTCACGGATTTTCTGCATTTCAATTTCAAGGAAGTTCTCGATAGTCCAGCTGTCTGTACAGCCACAAACGTTGTAGACGAAGTTTTTCAACAGGTCATTTCCGTATACAGAGTGACGTACCTCTGGATGGAATTGAACACCGTACATTTTTTTCTCTTCATTACTGATGCCGGCAATCGGGCATGATGGACTCGTTAAGTCTGTCACGAAGCCTTCAGGTGCACCCACTACCAGATCCCCGTGACTCATCCACACAACCTGCTGATCTGGAAGCTCGCTGTATAATGCGGATTTGTTCATCACAGTAGCAAGCGCTTTGCCGTACTCACGGTGACTTGCTTTTTCCACTACTCCGCCAAAGTGCATCGTCATTAATTGCATGCCGTAACAGATCCCCAGAACAGGAATGCCAAGCTCAAAGATTTCCTCATCACAACGGAAAGACCCTTCTCCGTACACGCTGTTCGGTCCGCCTGAAAGGATGATTCCTTTCGGGTTCATCTTTTTGATTTCTTCCGCCGTAATCGTATGCGGGTGCAATTCACTGTAAACACCGAACTCACGGATACGACGAGTTATTAGCTGATTATATTGACTACCGAAGTCTAAAACGACGACCATCTGTTGAATACCTTCCAACCCAATTCACCTCATAATAGAATATTTATTTCGGAGCACAGCTTTCCGCTTATTTTGACCGTAAAAAGGAAAGATATGCCTGAAAAACACAAAAAAACCAGAATTCCCCCTCATATATACATAAGAAGGCAGAATCCTAGTTTAATAGAGGATAAAATCCCCAAAAGAATAAACTGCCTTCATAGTCGGGTAGTTAACGGCAACCCGGTAGAGACTCTCGAACCATATTATCGAGGATATATGAAGCCAATACTTATTTGATTTAAGCTTTTTCGCATCCATTGTTGCTTTTGACGCATCCAACGTAAACACGTTACATTATTTGCTTTCGTGCTCTATTCCATAAAATTGATTTGAATTTTATGGGGCTAAATGCAGTAAAAAATCCAAAAGCTAATTTTATACGGATATAGGCAACAAACCTTAAGAAAAGAGCCTTGATTTATAATTTGTCCTTATTCTATCAATGTGTTTCCAGGAGGTCAAGATGATGCCTTTTTAATTAAATTTTCCCATAATTCCACCGATTTCTCCCATTCTTCCCGAGAGGGGTTTCCTCGGTATAGTACTCGTTCGTAGTGGGACGTCAGGCTCTGCATATCGCTGCTTCTGTAAAAATTGTCAATGTACTTTGCGTACTCCCTTAAGGTCTGACCATCCTCGCGCACTAGTCCGATGGAATGAAATTGCTTCAATAAGGTGTTGTACGCTTTGCCAAAGGTTTTCTCATCTCTTCTGCCTTTATAGCGTGCAATATAGAAATAAGGCCTCCATTTGTTTCTTGTAAAGAAGAGAACGAGGAATGCTCCTACCCCTATCCCTAAAGTGAGGAGAACCGGTTTCCATGTAAGCTCAAAATCAAAGGTTGTACCTGTACCTTCCGAAGAACCCCCACCTTCATCTATGTCCTCTTGGCCAAGATCCGGTCGTTCCGCATCAGGTCGTTCTGGAGATTCAGGTTGTTCCGGGGTCTGTTCTTCCCCGTTTTGGCCTGCAGCATTGCGATCTACCGCTTCATACACGAAGCTGTAGGGATTACTGAAACCGCTTGTCGGTTCATAGGTGACCCATCCAACCTCCGGATAGTAGACCTCCACCCACGAGTGCGCATTGTTATTGGTTACTTCGAGCACTCTGTTGGCACTATTCACAGCTTGGGCGCCCTGGGCTGTTTCCCCTTCGGTATATCCCTTCACCCATCTTGCAGGAATATCGACTGCACGCAGTAAAGCGATCATGGAAGTGGAGAAGTTGTCGCAATAGCCCATCTGTGTTTCAAAAAGAAATTGATCGACATAATCCTGGTCTCCCGTTGGAACCGCTACGTTCGTTGTTTCATACGTGAAGCCATTGTTTCTGAAATAGCGCTCGACCGCCTGGACCTTATCATGCCTTGTGGAGTAGGAGTCCGTGATGTCGACAGCCAGTTCTCTTACACGCTCCGGCAAGCTTTCCGGCAATTGTGTGTACCGCTCGACGAATTCTTCCTCACTTTCCAGTCCGGTGCCTGGTACTGCACTTTTCAAGGATTCGATATAATATCGAGGAAAGTTGTAGTTAACCTGATATTCTTCCAATCGAATTGATTCCTCTTCCAAATCCCGGGTGGTTATCTTTTCCGTGATCGGGTTTATTTCATACAGCGCTTCTTCCTCTGCTTCCACTCCGGTAAAGCCGAGTGGATAGTTGATATGAGGATAGGTTTTTTCCATCGTGATCGTTGCGGTCAGCGGTGTCTTTTCCACCGCTTCGGCAATCCATTCCACAGCGGTGTTCTCTCCGCCTTCAAGTGGTACCGGATCTGCTTCTGTCGCATCCCAGCCCTTACCTGTATAGATGTCCTTTGTCTCTACCCGCCAATAATGCGACTCGGTGACCTCTGCCTGGAAAACCACCGTATCGTCCGGAATGAATGGCCCTCCCAGACGGGAATCATTTTCCCCATAGCCGATTTTTTTGACTCCGCCTGATCCGTTGCCGCTATCTTTATTGAAAGATGTAAGGAACGGAACCGGGTCAGGCCAGATTGGAGCGGCTTTAGGGGACAAGTATCCGACTGTAGCAGAAAGCAGAACAAAAGCGGTAAGGGGAATTCCCCATGCCAGCAACATTTTACCTGATTTGTAGATTCCTTCTTTCTCCTTCAGGCGCTCCATATGGACAAATCCGACAATGAGCAGGCCGACAATCATCAGGCGAACAATCGCTGCGTTCCCTTCATAAACCGTAAAGGTATCGAGGATGGCCACATAGGTGACCGTGAAAACGACAAACAGGAGCATCTGCTTGCGATACAGGATCCAGTAGATCACCAGATAGCTTACGAGCCATAATAAAATGAATAAGAGCAGGCTTCGAAACAGGCCGGTCATGGAAGTCCACTCGCCTGCCCATATGATATCGAAGTTAAAGGTCAGATCCTGCCATAAAAAGGAGAGCCATTCCCTGCTCAGGAACACGCCATCCATGTACAGGATGTGAAGGAAATACATCATAAACCCCATCTGCACGATAATACTCAAAATGGGAATGATCTGTAGAAAGGACAGGGCAAACGCCACTGTCAGGAACACGATGAAAACGTAGAGATTGGCGGTGTCTGTCACTTCCTCCAATGGGAGCACCCACTCAAGCAGCAGGATGAAGCCGAATACATGCATAAGGAAAGCATACAAGTTTCGTTGATACGGATTGGCTGTGGCCACGCTTAACTCACCTCACTTATCGTCTCGGTTGAATGACCAGCGTTACTGACCTTGACTTGAATATTTCTTCGTTTTAAGAGATTCATATACGAATGCTCTTCCTTCGACAACCTTGCCCCCTCATCCTTGGTGATGATCACCTGTAGATGAATATGGCGGTGCGATAATTTTTCGAGGCTTTCCACGGTTTCCTTTGTCAATTTACCTGTAAGGAAAAGAAAGGTCACCGTCGGCTGGAACTTTCCGATCTCCATTTCTATCACCTTAGCGAAGCTGCGTTTGCTGTTGGGCTGCACCTTGGCCAGATGATAGTAGATTTGCGAAAACTGCTCCTCCCCGCTGCGTAAAGGGAAAACGGAATGATCTTCTCCGACGGAAACGAGTCCGATCTGGGACCCATATTTCAATACCGCCTTTGTCAACGTGGCGGTATAACTGACTGCCGCTTCAAAGGACGAGGACTGGGACCGATCCAGCAGGAGCACCACATCATGGCTTTGCTGCTGCTCAAACTCTTTTGTCATAATGTCATTCTTTCTGGCTGTCGCCTTCCAATCTATCCAGGAAAAGCGGTCGCCCGGCTGGTATTCCCTGACCCCCACTGTCATCGAGGTATCGCGGATCAACCTCATATTGGAAGAAGTGGAGCCTTGATCAAATTTGTTTTCATTCTGCTTGTAGACCATTTCCGAATAATGTGGGTAGACCAGGAATTTCCGTTTCATTTGAATCAGTCTTTCCTTTTCCATCAGGCCCAGGAAATCCCCGGTCTTGAAGCGTATCGCCGATAGAGTGTGCTCTCCGCGAGGAATCCGGTCCAGTGCATACTGAAACGTGATGGTGTTTTTGAACCAAGGGAAAATGATCCTTTTCGCCTGCTTTGTCTGCTGGCTGAACAGAAGATTGCTCGGAAGCACTTCCTCGACCAATAAATAAGTGAGCGGAAAAGGAATGGTTCGTTTTAACGTAATGGTTCCGACCAGCCTGTCCCCTGCCTTGTACTGCTCCTGATTCAAGGTTCTCTCCACCTTGAAATCCCCCAACGGATAAAGCAGCACCAATAAGGAGAAGAGGGCAAAGGGCAAAAAGCTGAAAAATAGGAACCAGCTGACAAAGCCCCCCTGGAACATGGCATAAACAAACGTGATAATGACCAGAAATAGGAAGGAAATTAATTTTGAAACCTTTTTGGCTTTTTGGAAAAATCGTTTCATTAGCGGCTCATCGACCTTTGTACAGGGATTGGTGTCCGATCTATCACTTTTTTGACTACCTGCTCCGCTGTCATTCCTTCAAATTTCGCTTCCGATTTCAGGATAATACGGTGTGGCAGTACGTATTTAGCCAAATACTGCACATCATCCGGCAGGACATAATCCCTGCCATGGATAAAGGCATAAGCCTGCGCAGCTTTCATTAGTGCAACGGAACCACGCGGGCTCGCACCAAGATAGACAGATTGATGGGTTCTTGTTCGATTCACGAGATCTACGATATACTCCTTTACCGTGACATCCACGTGTACCTCTTTTACCTGCTTCTGCATCTCCTGGAGTTCTTCCAATGTAATAACAGATTGCAGTTCATTGATTGGCTGGCGTTTTTCTGTGGTATGTAAAATCTGCACCTCTTCTTCCGGAGTCGGGTAGCCCATATTCATCTTAAAGAGAAAACGGTCCAATTGCGCTTCCGGCAGCGGATATGTTCCTTCATATTCAATTGGGTTCTGGGTTGCCATGACAAAGAAAGGACTGCCCAACGAGAGCGTATTGCCATCCACCGTCACACTCGCTTCCTCCATCCCCTCGAGCAGGGCTGCCTGTGTTTTCGGCGAGGTACGGTTGATCTCGTCCGCCAATACGATATTGCCCATTATCGGTCCGGGTCGAAACTCAAAGCGCAGCTCCTTGGGATTATAGATGGAACTCCCCGTCACATCCGACGGCAAAAGGTCCGGGGTAAACTGAATACGCTTGAATTCCGCGCCGACGGATTTTGCCAACGAGCGCACCATCAGTGTTTTTCCGACACCAGGCACATCCTCCAACAGGACGTGACCTCCTGCCAAAAGTGCTACTATGCTTAATTCTGCAACATGCTCTTTTCCGATCATGACGTTTCCGATATTATCCAAGATGCGTTTGACTTGTAACTGAGAAGTTTCCATTGACTATGTACCCCCTAGAGAATCTATGTTTCTAGCATTTTTCCATAAAGACACTTAACCTTCATACTATTCGCCTGGCACCGGCTAAATTCCTTTTTTAGGCAATAAATATAATTTGCAATATTCCCTATTTATAGAATAACAAAAAAAATAGATTAATAGGTAGTAATCGCTCTTTTAAAAAAGGTTTCCAAACTTTTGTGTAGAATACTACAAGAAGCGTATTCACATGTGCGGTTAGTGTTCATTAATAAAGAGGTAGATACTGGGATATAAGCGTAATTGGTGGGATTGTTTCCTTATTTGCGTTATACTGTACTTTAGAAGTTTCTTTGTTTTTGGAAAAATTAACCCTGTTTGATAGAAAAATTATAAGGAATAAAGATATGATGCTTTGTTCTTAGAGGAATGACATGATGGGGATAAAGAAAAGCCAGCTGGAATTAGCAAGCAGTATCGGAAGAATTTTAAGGGATCACTTCGGAAAAGGTCCGGAATCCATTTTTGTAACCATTTCGAGGCCGTATATTACCATTTATTTGCGTAATTTTTTGACTCCCATGGAACAAGCATTAATAAATGAAAAGCATGAATTGACTGTCGAAGAGACACGGGATAAGCTCATGCAAAGACTGGCGCCTGAATTGAAAGAACTGATAAAAAATGTCTCCGGTATGGAGATAAACGAATTCTATTATGATTGGACATTAGCAAATGCTTCAGGCATATTCGTAGGGATCGGCGCGGAAGATGCATTTCCACCTGATTATTCCTACCCGGAGAGCATCAAAGTGGAATTGGAAGTCTCCAATGTAAGCAAAATTGCCGAAAAAGCACCAAATCAAATTTTTTCCCATCAATTAAACGCTCGAACTCTTATCGTTATCCGAAAAGGGATCCTGGTAGAGATCGAGAAGATGCTCATTGAGCTGGGTTTTGAAGAACCGTTGACTATTTCAAAAAGGAAGCTTGAAAAAGGGCTTCTCTATCAAAGGAAAGAACTGTTCGAAGAGTATCTGGATGCAGAGATTGACGATATATTTGTAAACTGGGACTTTCACCTGGACAAAAGCACCATCCTATTTATTCTAAATCCTAATAATAGGCAGCAATGATCTAGGCATGGAACTAGACATAAGCCAAAAAGAGGTAGTCACCTGACCTTCTTTTTGGCTTTTTTTATTTGCCGATGCTTTCAACATAGGGTTGCATGCCCTATTTTTATCTATATAATCAACAGACTTTACAAAAAGAGCCATATTAACTGAAATTCCTTATAAGTAATTTCAAATCAATATCTTACCCTTGGAGGGTTGCCGAATGACTGTTAAGCACCAACTGAAAATCAATGAAGAAAAAGATATCATACACGTCAGGAAAATTGGCCGTGAAGTCGCAAAAATGCTCGGCTTCAACCATATTGATCAGGTAAGGATCACTACCGCCATATCCGAGTTGGCCAGAAACGTAGTAAAGTATGCTGGCAATGGAACCATTTCCATTTCAACCATCCATCAGTATGCTCCGGGTCTCGAGATTGTGGTCCAGGACGAAGGACCGGGCATCGCGAATATCAAGAAGGCCATGGAGGATGGCTTTACCACCTCAAACAGTTTAGGTGCCGGACTCCCAGGAGTCAAACGACTGATGGACGAATTCCTCATTGAAAGCCAAGTCGACAACGGCACACAAATTCGAGTAGTCAAATGGTTGAAAAATTGACTGCTCTTCCACTAGGTAATATGCCCTACCACTTACTATTTACCCCTTTGATCTTTTCTTAAACCAAAACAATCAACCATTTCCCCTTTTCATTCACCTTTTAAACTGTCTATCTGCTTCATCTCCCATGAGTCCAACCTGAATGTCTTCAAAAAAAGCCCTAGTATTAAAACTAGAGCCCTAGTAGAAAACGAAATCTCCGTGGAATTAATCACCCGGGGCTATATCGTACTTATAGCCGCCATAAAAGGTAACATCTAAATCATCGTCAGTCGGATCCGAAACCTTCACCTTTAACGTCGGATCTCCGTCAACTGGTGTCTCCGCATCATCTGCAGGAGAAACGAGCTCCGGCTTTATTTAATGTGATAAATAAAAATGGTTTCCTAGTCTGGAAACCATTATTGTTGTTGACTATATGGTATTACTATCCGTTTATCTCTTTTAAGTAATAATAAAAATGGATTAAGTTGCAGAAATAACAAAAGAGGTTAATGCTCCAAAAGTGAGTTTAAGAAGTAGGGTGTCTTTGAACTTTTAAAAATTATTAATATTCCTAAAAGTTAACCTTAACAAAAGCTTTTTATTTGATTTTCAGTGATCCCTTTAATTAATCTCAGTTCACTAATCAAAAATTCATTTGCGTTATTCAGCATTCTTTTTTCGCTTGAATTAAGTGCTTTCTCCTTCTTCATACGCAGTAGATCACGTACAACTTCAGCACCTTCTTGTATTTTGCCTGTTTTGATTTTTTCCGTGTTCAATTTAAATCTTTGTTTCCACGGCATTAATCTATCTGATTCTCCATGCTGAAAAATGTGCATGATGTGTTTCAATGCAATGATGTCAGTAACAGGGCGTACACTGGAACTTAATATTTTACCCGTAGGAATCATGATTTGCATATTGCTCATAAACATTCTTATGACATAATACTGTTGTTTTTCCCCAGATATTTCCTTTTCTTCTATATCTTTAATTATACCTACTCCGTGCATTGGATAAACAATGTTATCGCCAATTTGAAACAAATAATCCACCTCCATATTTGGTAACCCTCTTAACCTTAACACATATAAAATTTTTTAACAAAATATTTTATAATATCATAACTTTATTTTTACAGTCAACAAATTTCCTTAAAAAAACAAAGAAATAGTAGGAATTAAGTCCAATTACTAATAAAAGGAAGTTTGCACCTGCGATTTCTACAGTCTAATACCAATAATTTGCAAGTTCTTTCATTTTCTGATATGATTAACTTAATTATTTTTGTTCGGTGTAATGGCTTGGCCAAGAATAGTAATACATTGTGTGGCAACGCACTAGGAGGCAACAAAAATGGAACAAGGTACAGTAAAATGGTTTAATGCAGAAAAAGGTTTCGGCTTTATCGAACGCGAAAATGGAGACGATGTATTCGTTCACTTCTCCGCAATTCAAAGTGATGGCTTCAAATCTTTAGACGAAGGTCAAAAAGTAACGTTTGACGTTGAGCAAGGTGCTCGTGGAGCTCAAGCTTCTAACGTTCAAAAAGCTTCTTAATCTTAAATCGTTTATACAAAAACAGGCCCTTTATATATGGCCTGTTTTTTTATGTTTTCCGAGAGAGGTGCAGGGCTCATCCCTCGACCCACTCCAAATCTCTACTAAATCCATTTCTAATCCCCTCTTAATGAGTAACCCCACTATATTTGTATTTCAATATACCTTTCGAAAATAGTCGATATTTCTCGAACCATTTTCAAGCCCGTTAATTCAATAACAAAATTCAATTTAATCAAACGTTTGTTTAAAAATTACTATTTCGACTAAAAGATAAGCTTCGAGTGTTTCGTAATCGGGCTCATTATTGCTTTAAGTCAAACTGGTTCATAGAAAATAGACACACGAAAACTCCAAAGATCTCAATGGTGTGTTCTATATGCTTTATTAGCGAAAAAAACTCCACCTCGACTAAAAACATTTAAAACTCTACCTGATTTTAAATTAAATACGAACATTTTATTATTTACATAACAATAAGGTTCGTTTATAATCAAATTTGTGTTGAAATTACTTATAAAGTTTCATTCGTATATTCTTAGAGATATGGTCTAAGAGTTTCTACTAGGAGCCGTAAAATCCTAACTACGAATGGGTAGGATTGCTCTGCCCATTTTTAGTCTGGATTTTTTGTTGTGTAAAAACCGAACATTACTATGAAAATTATTCTTTTAGGAGTGTGTCTCATGGAAAATGTATTTGATTATGAAGATATTCAGTTAGTCCCAAATAAATGTGTAGTTAACAGCCGATCTGAGTGTGATACCACGGTAACTCTTGGTGGCCGTCAATTTAAACTTCCTGTAGTGCCAGCCAATATGCAAACGATCATTGATGAAAAGATTGCCCTATATCTTGCTGAAAATAACTACTTTTACATCATGCACCGCTTTGAGCCACAAAAGCGTCAAGCATTCATTGAGAACATGCATGCAAAAGCCCTTTACGCTTCCATCAGCGTTGGAGTGAAAGAAGAAGAGTATTCCTTCGTTGAAGAGCTTGCAGCAGCAGGTCTTACTCCTGAATTCATCACAATCGACATTGCCCATGGCCATTCAAATGCTGTCATCAATATGATTCAGCATATCAAAAAACACTTGCCAGAGAGCTTTGTCATTGCCGGAAATGTTGGTACTCCTGAAGCAGTGCGTGAACTGGAACATGCCGGCGCAGATGCAACAAAAGTAGGAATCGGTCCTGGTAAAGTATGTATCACGAAAATTAAAACAGGCTTCGGAACTGGAGGCTGGCAGTTGGCAGCACTTCGTTTATGTGCAAAGGCAGCAAGCAAACCGATCATTGCCGATGGTGGAATCCGCACACACGGTGATATCGCGAAATCCGTACGTTTCGGTGCAAGTATGGTCATGATCGGCTCCCTTTTTGCCGGCCATGAAGAATCACCAGGAGAAACGATCGAAATAGAAGGAAAGCTTGTTAAAGAATACTTCGGTTCTGCTTCCGAATTCCAAAAAGGCGAAAAGAAGAACGTAGAAGGTAAAAAAATGTTTGTCGAGCATAAAGGTTCCTTACAGGACACATTGACCGAAATGGAACAAGATCTTCAATCTTCCATTTCCTACGCTGGTGGAACCACTTTAGACTCCATCCGTCACGTAGATTATGTGATTGTGAAAAATTCTATTTTTAATGGGGATAAGGTGTACTAAGCGTCTAGATATGGGACTTAAAAAAGTAAAATGGTCAGAAGAGAATTCATCTTCATAAAAGAAGAGCTGCTTGATATTAAATATCAGCAGCTCTTCTTTCATTTTACCAACGGGCCGTCAGCATTTTTCTTCTTGTATAAAATTCTACTCCGTCTGATCCGTTAGCATGAAGATCACCGTAGAAGGAGTTTTTCCAGCCTGAGAAAGGGAAGAATGCCATTGGGGCAGGGACACCTATGTTGACACCAAGCATGCCGACTTCAATGTTTTCTCTGAAGGTGCGGACATTGCTGCCATTTTGAGTGAAAAGACATGCGCCGTTTCCAAAATCAGAGTTATTGGTAAGTTCGATTGCTTCTTCCAGATTCTTCACGCGAACAATGGATAGTACTGGAGCAAAGATTTCTTCCTTCCAGATTTTCATAGTTGGTTGAACATGATCAAAAATAGTTGGGCCAATAAAATAACCCTTTTCGTGATAAGCTTCGTCATTGCGGCCGTCGCGGACAAGGGAAGCCCCTTCTTGTTCGCCACTCTCAATATAGCTACTTGTACGGTCTTTATTTTCTTGGCGGATAACTGGACCTAAGAAGACATCCTCGTCCATCCCGTTTCCAATTGTCAGCTGGCTTGCCTCTTTTTTCAATCTCGCAACAAGCTCATCTGCAACCGAGTCCACCGCTACTACAACGGAGCACGCCATGCATCTTTCTCCTGCAGAACCGTATGCTGCACCAATAATTTCTTTTACCGCACTGTCAAGGTCCGCATCCGGCATGACAATGGAGTGATTTTTCGCACCGGCAAGTGCCTGAACCCGTTTGCCTTTTGCTGTCGCAGATTTGTAAATGTATTCGGCAACTGGTTGGGAACCAACAAAAGAAATAGCAGGTACATCTTTATGCTCAATTAGGCTGTTTACTACATCATGTGCACCATGGACAATATTGAATACGCCAGAAGGGAGACCAGCTTCTGTAAACAATTCTGCCAGGCGGTTAGCTAGGATCGGTGTCCTTTCTGATGGCTTTAGGACGAATGTATTTCCGCATGCAATGGCAAGAGGGAACATCCAGCAAGGAACCATCATCGGAAAGTTAAAAGGTGTAATGCCGCCAATGACACCAACGGGATAACGGTACATGCCTGATTCAATATTTGTTGCAATATCTGGAAGCTGCTTACCCATCATCAGGGATGGGGCACCTGCAGCGAATTCCACACATTCTATGCCACGCTGTACCTCGCCATATGCTTCTTTAAAGCTTTTGCCGTTTTCCTGTGTAATCAATTTGGCTAACTCATCCCAGTGGTCTATTAATAGCTGCTGATATTTAAATAATACCCTTGCTCTCTTCGGAACTGGTGTTTTACTCCAGATTTTGAACGCTTCTTTTGCTGCTTGAACCGCTTTATCAACATCCACCTTTGTAGATATAGGCGTATGTGCAAGTACCTCACCAGTAGCAGGATTTGGCACAGCTTCGAATTTATCCGTATTGGCGTCGACCCATTCCCCATTGATAAAGTTTTTTAATATGTTTTGTGTTGCTGTTGTCATCTTTCATTTCTCCTTTCACCTTTAGAATCTATGAATTAGACTTTCTCTTCCTCAGTAGCAAGCTGATAGTCATAGCAAACATGGTACAGTTCTGCCAATTCAACCTGGGTCGGCACTCTTGGGTTATTTGCCGGACTGCCAGAGTCAATTGCGTCTGCTGTCATTTTCGCCACGGCAAGCTTAAATGCTTGCTCATCGATCCCCCAACCTCGCAAGTTAGGAATCTGTAATTTTAAGCAAAGCTCCTTAATAGATTGAACCGCAACCTCAGCCGCTTCTTTATTGGAAAGGGCTTGGTTTTGAGCTGTAAAAATCCTGCCGATATCCGCCATGCGATCCACACATGATTCCTGGCTGAATTCCAACACCGCCGGCAACAGCATGGCATTCGAAATTCCGTGTGGCACATGGAACAGAGCCCCTATCGGACGGCTCATACCATGCACTAGACATACAGATGCGTTTGAGAATGCCATTCCAGCCTGAAGCGCTCCCAAACTCATCGCCTCACGCGCATCGATATTTCCCCCATCATTGTATGCGGTTAAAATATTCTCCACGATAAGCTTCATAGCTGATAAGGCTATCGTGTCTGTCATTGGATGTGCTCTCTTGGACAAATAAGCTTCCACCGCATGACTTAGCGCGTCCACTCCAGTTGCTGATGTTACATGTTGCGGTGAGGATAAGGTCAGCAACGGATCAACAATTGCAACATTTGGCATAAAAGCAGGCTGTTTAATCATCATTTTGACATCAGTGGAGGAACTCGTAATCACCGTTACATCTGTTGCCTCAGAGCCTGTCCCTGCTGTTGTCGGTATCGCAATGTGAGGAACTGACGCTTGCATTGCGAGCTTCTTTCCACCCATATAGTCGCCAATATAGCCTCCGTTCGTCACAAGAACCGCAATTGCCTTTGCTGTATCGATACAGCTTCCCCCACCAACAGAGATGACCAAATCACATTGCTCTTTTTGGAAAATCTCCATTGCTTCTGCTACATAAACATCAGTTGGCTCAGACGCTACCCCAAGATATACGACACTTTGAACATCCGTTGCGTCCAAATACGTTCTGCATTCATTGACATATCCCAGTTGATCCATTATTCGATCACTAATGACTAAAGCTTTGCTCCCCCTTTGTGCAGCTTCCACTCCAACCTTTTCATAAGAGCCTCTTCCATAAAAAATAACCTCCGGAACACGAAAAATTGCTGGTTTCTCCATTGAACTTTCCACCCCTTTTGTTCTGTCAAAAACATACTTGCAAAAAGTGTGCCAACATGGAAACCCTTACATTCCAAAGTTCTATGACCGTAAAAATGTAGTCCCTACACTACAGTTGTAGATTTATTGTAGTGAAAACCCTACACCACCCTCATGCTAATCCGTGTTTTTTAAGCTTTTGATAAAGAGTTGTTCGATGGATGCCAAGCAATTCTGAAGCCTTGGATTTATTACCACCAGCTTTTTTTAGTGCCTCGAGAATTAATTCCGACTCTTTTTTGTTTCCCAAAAACTTGGCTTCTTCGAGAAAACCTCGTTCTACTTTTGTATTCGTAGTTTCCAAGCGTTTCAATATATCCGGCAAATGATGATATTCAATCACCTTTACATCTACAAGCGTCACCAGTTGCTCAATCGTGTTCACCATCTCCCTGATGTTTCCTCGCCAAGAATACTGGACAAAGGCCTTCACTGCTTCAGACGTGAAAATTTTTGCTGGCATCTGATACCGTTCACATATTTCTCTCAAATAATAAATCAGAAGAACCGGTATATCCTTTTTCCTTTCACGAAGCGGAGGGATATGCAATTGAATAATATTAAGCCGGTAGTATAGATCCTCCCGAAATTTTCCCACTTCAATTAATTGCTTTAGGTTACGGTTGGTCGCAGCAATGACTCTTGCATTGATTTGGATCTTTTTCAGACCTCCTACCCGTTCCGCTTCCTTTTCCTGAAGCACCCTTAATAGCTTCGTCTGCATCACAAGTGGCATATCTCCAATTTCATCGAGAAATATCGTCCCATTGTCGGCAAGCTCAAATTTCCCCGGCTTCCCGCCCTTTCTTGCCCCGGTAAAGGCCCCTTCTTCATAGCCAAATAATTCCGATTCAAAGAGATGCTCTGGAATGGCTCCACAATTCACGCTAATGAACGGACCGGTTGAAAAGGGGCTGAGGTGGTGAATGCTTTTTGCAAACATCTCCTTTCCCGTTCCGCTTTCACCTGTTATCAAGACCGTAGCTGCAGTTCTTGCTGCCTTACGAGCCATCCTCTTTACCTCCATCAGACCATCGCTCGTGCCAATGATTTGATCAATCGTAATCCGGCTGTCTTTTTCCTGTTTTTTTGTCAGCAAGTCTTGTTGCTTTTCTTGATTTCCCTGAAGCTTTTCATAGATTTTATATACTTCTGTAACACCTTCAAAAATGAGCATTCCAATAGCCCCAGCAATCCTGCCATTCTGCCAAAGTGGAATACGATGGACCACCATGTCATGTCCTTGAATGTTTTGGAGAACACCCCTTTCTGCAATCCCCGTTTTCACTGTCTCATGCAGGTGGGTATTATCAATTACTTCTGTCACATGCCTCCCAATGGCATCCTCACGTGAAATTCCTGTAAACCGGCTATATGCTTCATTGAATTCCTGCAAAATACCATTTTCATCGACTACCGCAATCCCCTCATACGCCGATTCTAGAATGGCCCCAAGAGCACTTGAAGAATGTTGTTGATTCAGTTTATACATATATTTGGACACCCCGTCGAGTATATCCCTTGCTGTTAGAACGCCAACAAGCTTGCCGCTTTTATCTAATACAGGATAATAATCATATGGAAGTGATAGGGTATGAAGAATAGACTCATCTGGACGGACAAAAGCGAGATTCGCCTTTGGAATGCTGCTGATTAGTTTTTCCCCACCATTGCCTTGCGCAAAATATTGTAGGAGTTTTCTCGAAGTAATAATGTCAATTATCTTATTGGCTTCGTCCACGACAGGTAGGCAATCCAGTTGAAAATGTACCATCATCTCAGAAGCCTTTCGCATTGTGTTCCATGGACGAATAAAATAAGGGCTTGGTGTCATCCAATTTTTGACTTGAAATAGCTCTTCTTGTTGAAGATGTAACTTCTCTTCTAATTTAGAAAGAGACATGCTAGCGCACCCTTCCGTTATAATTTTCTAAATTATAACACTTCTGGCATGCGTTTGCGGGAGCCCTGAGGGTTATATTCCTAACTAATATGTATCGTATATACAATTAGTTCCTATATTAAAATTCTTCCGAATAAAAAACGAGTATAAACCACAAATGGTTTCATACTCGCTTCACGCTACATATAAGGCTTTAATGCTATCTTACTTAAACCATCCCTTCCACTTAAACCAAATAAACAAGCTTATCCCCATGACGGCCATGACTCCAAGCGCGACAAAGTACCCGTATCTCCAAGCCAGTTGATTGTTTAATTTATGATGAGGATGAGTTGATTGCAAAAGTTAAGGGAGTGTTATTGTGACGAGAAACCGCTAAAATGGGTTCTTATGTCATTTTCTGATGGTATGAATTGGCTGAATCTGAACATAATATCAATGGTGCAAATACATTATTATCTTATTAGGAGATTGATGTTCATGTTTAGGAAGAGGACGAGTACAGGGGTAAGAAATAGCACAGAGCAAGCCCAAAATACACCAATCACACTAGAGGTTATCCTTGAACGCGTAGACAATATGGAAGACGCTGAAATAATAGAACATCAAACACCTAATGTTTCAACCATTATACTGGTATACATAAGAACATTGATTGATATCGCAAGGTTGAATGAATCTGTAATTCAACCATTACGGAGCTGCAGCAATGAAAATCATTTGGAATGTATTTCCGCCTCCAAAATCACAGAAATTTTAACGGTGGAAGAGGCCGAAAAACAATTGATGCTGGGATCCATACTTATTTTTGACACCGATGAAAATCAATGGTGTTCAGTCAATCTTAAAGATCCATCAGGAAGAGGGATAGAAACCTCTGAAACAGAAACAATTCTTTATGGAGCCAAGGACAGTTTCACTGAAAACATAGAACTGAATATAGCATTGATTCGCAGAAGGCTGCCAATAACAACCTTGAAAACAGAAAAATTCACGGTAGGATCACTAACTGAAACAAATGTTGTCTTAATGTATATCGAAGGTATAACGAATACTAAATTCATTACGATTGCAAGGGAGAAAATCAAGAATGTAAATTATGACCAAATCCTTGACTCCTCCCAACTAGCAGCTTTTATGGAAGATCACACACATACTGTATTTCCACAATTTCAACAAACTGACCGTCCTGATGTGTGTGCCTTCGCACTTGGCGTTGGTAAACTTGTCATACTGGTCGATAATACACCGTTTGCTCTGAATGCTCCAATCACCTTTTTCCATTTATTCCAATCACCTGAAGATTATATTAATCGTTGGATTGTTGCAAGCTTCTTGCGGATCATAAGATATTTAAGTTTCATGCTCTCCTTACTGATGGTTCCACTATATGTTGCGTTAGCGACACATCATTATCAGATGATTCCCTTGCAAATTTTATTCGTCCTTGTGGATACGAGAAGTCAATTGCCACTAAGCCCGTTTTGGGAATCGCTCATTATGTTGGTGACAATTGAAATCATTAAAGAAGCAAGTCTAAGAATGCCTACGAAATCTGGTCAAACATTAGGCGTCATCGGTGGTATTGTCGTTGGACAGGCAGCTGTAGAAGCAGGGTTCGCTAGTCAAGTTCTGATCGTTTTGGTTGGTATTTCTGCAATCGCTTCGTTTCTAGTGCCGAATTATTTGATGTCCAAAGCCAACACTTTGATACAATTCATACTATTGATCCTTGCTTCTTTTCTTGGAGTAATGGGCATTTTTATGGGCATCCTTATACTTTTTGTCCATATGAACGCACTTACTTCCTTGAAGCAGCCATATTTAGTCCCTGTTACACCTTTTTATGGGAAAGATTGGCTTGATCTATTTATTCGCGGACCATTGCAATGGATGAAAACAAGACCTGAGGCTCTTCATCCTTTACAAAAATGGCGTTATAGCCGAAGGAGATAATCCCATTGACTGAACTTTCATTGTTCGAGAAAACCTCTTCATATAATGGTGTTTATATGACTTTGATGGTCAACAGGATACAAATGCTATATTTTGCGATTATTATGCCAGTTTTTCTCATATACCCCTATATGATTTGGATGATTATCATCGTAGGGGGACTATCACAGGTCAGTATATTCATGTTATCGAAATGGTTTACTTCCAAGTATGCATCCAAAGGCTACGAAGGTTTTGTAGATCTTTTCGGTGAGCGTTTGGTACGGTTACTTTCTTTCATCGGAATCGGTTTCATTTTATTAAAAGTAACAGTAATCACACTCGGATATGTAGAAGTAGTACAACATTTTATCTTCCCTGCAGTGAATACGAATTGGATGATCCTTTTCATTTTGCTTATTTGCTGGTATGTTGCTTCACTTGGGATGAACAGTACGATCCGTTTTATCGTCATCGCTTTTTTGTTTACAGCTCCAATGCTCTTGTTATTATTGAACTTCCCTTTTCAGCCTTTTGCTACTATACATGATCTATTTCCGTTAATACCATATGAATGGACGATGAAATCATGGAAAAGTGTGCTGTTTATATGGTCCGCCTTATCTGGTCCAGAATATTTGGCTTTACTTGCACCTTGGTTCAATACGAGAGAAAAAATCCTCAAATACATGACAATCGGAAATACTTTTACCGTTTTTGAATATCTGTTTATATTCATTGCCTCTTTGTTTTTTTTCGGATCACATTATCTTGGAGAAAGCAAATTGCCGATCGTGGAAATGATACGCTACCTTAACTTTCCGGTATTTGAGCGAATTGATATAATTTTTATCTCTGTATACTTATTTCACTTTGTATTCGCCATATCAATATTCCTGTTACTTTTTTATGGTGCCATTCGTATCACTCTGAAGAAATCAAAAGTTCAAACAACTCGATTAGGTTTTGCATTATGTTGTTCTACATGTATCCTTTGTTTAATGATACTTAATGAAATGTTGTGGAAAAAGGCAACTAATCAAAATATTTTATTAGAAATAGCGATATGGGCAGGAGCACTCACTTATTTATTCGTACCATTACTTCTTTTCCTCTCTTTAAAGCGAAAGGTCCGTGACTAGTATGAAACATAAACATATCAAAATACATTTTGTCATTTTTGTTAATATAATCTTTTTATCAAGTTGTTCGCCTATTCCAGAAAAAAATCTGATTGAAGAAATCGCACCTGTGACTTTTTGGTCGATTCAGAAAGGAGAAGAGGAGAACTACAGAATGAGCACTTTGATACCTCCCCTTGTAAAAGAAAAGAAACGCCTTTTGACTGTTCAAGTCGACTTGTTAAAAGAAGGCATGAAGGGTTTTAATTTAAAATATTATAGAGAATTGAAAGTTGGACAACTCCGGATGCTGTTGATTAGTGATGAAATTGCAAAAGAAGGGATCAGTCCATTGATTGATACGATTTTGACAGATCCTGATATTTCTAAACGTTTGTATGTAGCCATTGTCAAAGGGGATTTTGATGAGTACATCAACAGTCAACTTGCAGCACAAAAAGACCTGGACTATTATCTCTATCGGATGTTCAAACATTACGAAGGTCAGGGGAAATTGACCGTTGTGAATTTGCATCAATTCATGAAAATGCTTCATTCACCAGCTAATTCTCCAGTAGTGCCTGTATTTGAAGCTAGTGGTGGTAATTTCCAATATCAAGGTACTGGTATTTTTAAAAATGACAAATTGATCGAAACCACCAACAACATGGAAGAGCTAATTTACCAGCTTATCGGCAACGATCACTTTTTAAAGTATTTTCCGATCCGTGACTTATCCTTTGTTCTAGGCCATGTGACAGCCAATGTTCATTGGAATATGGATAAGACATACTCTGAACTGAAGCTCACCGTTGAATTGAACGGACGGCTTGACGAGATAGCTCGGGAACATAACGTGCTCACCCCAGAAGAATTTTCAAAGTTCGAGACGGAAATTGAATTGTATCTAGAAGAACAGACTACCAAGTTTTTAAAAAAGCTTCAGGAGAATAAGGTTGACCCTTTACAAATAAGAAAGTATACCTTGAGACCTTTCTCAAAACCTCTTAATGAGGAAGAATGGTCAAACAGATGGGAGCAGATGGAGGTCACAGTCGATTATGACCTTAAAATCCAACCGCTAACAGATATCAAAAACTGATGAACTCAACTATGAAGAAAGTGCGGGACGTCTCCCGTGGAACTGTTGTCACTGTTTCACATATAGGGGGGCGTCCTTTTCCTTTCCGGCTTGGTCATACGGACGAACAAACAATGCAAAATGGATGCCTTCACGTCACAGAAGAAATGAAATAACAGGCGCAATTTGCCTTGAAGCAATATGATGTGTTAACGGTGAAGGATATACATGGGTATCCGGGGTGTTCTGGGTAAGGCTTTGGGGATGAGGGAGTTTTTATGATGGAGTCAAACTTTTGATGCTTATCATTTAAATCATAAACAAAGAGGCTTTCATCGTTTAATCAACTAATGGTAGGCCTCTTTAAATTTGTGTTATTTTGAGAAGTACTCTATAAACTTTAATAGCAAAGAGAAAGACAGCTATTACATCGTGCAGCCATTAGAGTGATAGTGATTAATATATTGTTGAAATTTCGAAAAAACGCGGTAAGTCAACCGTCTAGATAACTTGTCTTCAAAATATGTTTTGCTAAGGTGTTATATTCTTCAATTTTGAAAATAATTACAGAGCGACGGTTCTCATGCTTCTTTCAGAATTCGAAGGAAGCGTTAGAACCGTCCCCATGCTTTTGTGAGCTGCTTAAATGATCGGTGGTTACCTAGAAGTATTGAATGTCATCCTTATTCCTTTTTTAGACTTAATAAAGTGCCGTAGATTCAAGAAATGCACTCTTCACTAATTTTCTCAATTAATATATCAACTTTAAGGCGAAAACCCCTGCCATAACAATTTTGTTAATCGAATAAATAAAGTATAGCCATATCCCCTTTAGTATCAACTTCTGTAATTTCTTTGAAATTTTCCGCATTAAAATTTATTACCTTTAAATTCACTAACTCTAAAACATGATTTGCTAGTTCATCTTTAGCATTTCTTTTTTCTTGTTTTTTTTGGTGATTCATTACACGGTTTACACTTGCCGTAAACAAGTCGGCAACCTGTAGAAACCTCTCCATTTTTGAATCTATTGGTGCATAAGCATTTAATTTTAAATTTCCATCATAATGAGTATTGAGATTATCAGATATCTTTTGTGACATTTGTTCAATGTGAAAACTTGTTTCATTTCCTTCTTTGTCTTTTATATAACTTATTTGTTTTGGAAAATCAATTCTTCCTGTATTTGTTTCATGACTTATACCAAGTCGTATTAACTGGTAATAAAGTTCATCAACAAGCTCTTGAATTTTGACCTTAGTAATCTTTGTTTTATTGACACCGATTGCTTTAAAACTTATTACATCACTAAGACCTATAAATTTATTAAAAAATTCCTTGTAGGCCTCAATATTAGAACCATCATTACTTAATCTCTTGAAATGAAATTCCGAGGGGAATCCCGTATATTTGGATGACGCTTCGCCTAACCAATTTATTAAGTTCCTTTTGATTTCACCATTTCTTCGGTCATCTAACACCCATAACCCACCTACAATAACATAATCATCCGTTTTTCCCGTTTCATCTGCATAAATATGCATTATTGGCAATTCAGGCTTGGTGGCAATTTGATATTCGCTAGTTTGTTCTGCTAAAGCTTTCCTATAGGTTCTTACTTTTTTATCTGTTGGCAAGTATAACTTATACTCATTTTGTATTTTTGCTCTAGCTCTTGCAATGGTAGTTAACCTTTCCAATTTGAATAAATCGTTGTATGACACCGAACTCTTTGTATGCCCTTGAAAGACTTCCCAATACCTAATCATTAGGGCGACATCCGAATTTCTAGTTTCATCGAATCTATTTAAAATAGATGCTACTCTCTGAGTTACGTGTTTTGTTTCACCATTTTGAACTGCTTCCCATAATGCAGTTCTCTTCCTTGCTATTTCTGCCTCTTTTTGAGGGTCTATATCTGCTTCAACACTTTCATTACTATCCTCTGCTAATACCTCTTCTTCTATTTCTTGCAAGAGTTGGTCTCTTACAGATTCAACCATAATGTTCATTACTCCCTTCTATAACCAATTAATTTAAAATGGTTTCTTTTTTTTCTTAGGATCTTTTTTTGATTGTAAGCATACCATCCTGTGGTTTTGATTTATTTCTCTCTGATATGTCAGTTGTTAATAGTTTTTTATTTCCTATTCTACTACCTTCATCATAAAGTTCTTTGGTAAAACTAAAACATTTATATAAATTGCTTTCTGCTCCGTTGTTTTAGTTGGTATCTTTCAATTTTTTTTATTCTTCCAAACTAGATATTTTTTCTTTTGCCTCAACAACAAGCATTGGAATCCCAAGTTTATTTCTATTTTTACCATTTCTATGCAACCATAGAATTTCCCTGCTTGTTTCTCTCACTAAACTATTATATATAGACTGATGTAGTCGCTTAAATGTGAAATGTATTGATACACAAGGACACCTAGCATGTGGTGAATAGTAAGTGTTGATTGGAGTGGAAGGCGCGCACACTCTAGCGGGATAAAGGAGAGGGGAGATTTCGCAGGGCAAGACAGAGGAGACTTCCGGACCGCACGCAGGAAAGCGAAGCGCCTGAAAAGGGAATAAACAGAGTTATATAGTTTCTTACCTTTTTAATTAAGATGATGAAATCCAAATGGTTTCATACGTCTTCTCTATATCTCCAAATTTCCTCCTCTTTACCAACCATTGGACCGCGTCTGTTCCATCAGTAAAAAACCTCTGTTTTTGCAATTTACTCCAAAACCCAAATCTGGATTCCAATTTGTTGTTCTCATAACAAAAAGTTCGTTTATAATTGAACTTTTGTTAAAATCACTTTAAAGTTTCATTCATATATTCTTAGAGATATGGTCTAAGAGTTTCTACTAGGAGCCGTCAAATCCTAACCATGAATGGGTGGATTCACTCTGCCCATTCATAGTTAGGATTTTTTGATGCGTTAAGTTTTTATCTAACATTACTATGAAAATTATTCTTTTAGGGGTGTGTCTCATGGAAAATGTATTTGATTATGAAGATATTCCGTTAGTTCCAAATAAATGTGTGGTAAACAGCCGTTCTGAGTGTGATACCACGGTGACACTGGGTGGCCGTCAATTCAAGCTTCCTGTTGTACCAGCAATACACAAACCATCATCGATGAAAAAATTGCCCTTTACCTTGCTGAAAATAACTATTTTTACGTCATGCACCGCTTTGAGCTACAAAAGCGTCATGCATTCATTGAAAACATGAATGCAAAAGGCCTTTACGCTTCCATCAGTCTTGGAGTGAAAGAAGAAGAATATTCATTCGTTGAAGAGCTTGCAACAGCAGGGCTTACTCCTGAATACATCACGATCGACATTGCCCAAGGGCTTTCCAATGCTGTCATCAATATTATCCAGCATATCAAAAAACAGCTGCCAGAGAGCTTTGTCATGCCGGGAATGTTGGTACACCTGAAGCGGTGCGTGAACTGGAACATGCCGGAGTAGATGCAACAAAAGTTGGGATTGGTCCTGGAAAAGTATGTATCACAAAAATTAAAACAGGCTTCGGAACGGGCGGCTGGCAGTTGGCAGCACTTCTTTATGTGAAAAGGCAGCGAGCAAACAAATCATTGCCGATGGCGGAATCCGTACACACGGCGATATCGCAAAATCCGTACGTTTCGGTGCAACAATGGTCATGATCGGCTCCCTTTTTGCTGGCCATGAAGAATCACCAGGAGAAACGATCGAATTAGAAGGAAAATTAGTTAAAGATACTTCGGCTCCGCTTTCGAATTCCAAAAAGGTGAAAAGAAGAACGTAGAAGGCAGTTTTTAGAGGATCAAGCATGATAGCGTATTTAACCCGGAGTGGTTAAATACGCTGTTTTTTGTGTTGTGAATTCTTTAAAAGCAAGGGGGCAGATAACACAATGCCGCCCTATTTAAATACCATATATCGGAAAGAAATAGAGCAATGCAATATCAAAATTATGCTGCACACATCCTTTTTACTCCTGGTGAAGTGAAGATGGGAGAGGTGATTTAGATTTTGTTATGGATAAGATAAATCTGTTAAAAAAAGCATCATTGTGCAAAACTAAAAGCTGAAGTGGTAATCACAATTCCAGAAGGTATGGTGCTCGTTACAAAAGTTGAATATGAGCAAAGGAACTTAAGAATCGGATAAATAAAAAAGCTGAATAGATAAATGAAAATATTTTCTATTCTCTGCAGATTAAAAAACACCTGGTGTTAGAATTTGAGGATTTGTTTATTATCCTGAATCCAGTGGGTCTGAGGGACAGGTTGTTCTTCTCTTTTATGCTTTAAAGATAAATTGGGTCGAATGACCTGTCCCCTAGACTCTGAAAACAATAATTTGACTTACCGATTTTTCACTCTAAAATATATCCATTAATTCTGAATCAATTCAGAAATTGGTGAATATGATTTTCCAACTTCATTAATAGGTATTGCATATCCAATTCCAAGATTTAGATTTTGTTGCATTTCTTTAATTAACTCCTGAATCGCTTTAACCGGATCCAAGCTGCCCACAAAAATGGCACCTGTTGCTTGTGCTTGTTGAACTTCTCTTAAAAACGCTGATAAAGAGCCATGCTTAGCATTTACTATTCCTATCAACTCTCCTTCGTGATTGAATAGTGGACCGCCCGAATTACCGTGATTGACTGATGAATCTATCCTGATTAAGTCAAAACCGTTATTGGTTGGTGAAAAACCGGCAACATGAGCAAATAATGCAGTTATCTCCATAATTTTAGATGGAAACCCTACTACAAATGCTTCTTTCCCAATTTTTATGTTATCAGAGTTTCGAATGACGACTCCTTTACCCAAGGGCTGGCTAAACTCAAGAATTGCAATATCCTTCACTGGATCATTAAAAATGATATTTCCCAATTGGAAATTATTCGATCCTGAAAATCTTACACCATTTTTCAAATTGGGTAAGAGACAATGCGAACAAGTTACAACCTTATTCCCTTCCCCAACTAAAACCCCAGTTCCAGACGATACAATCTGCTGGTTCTGATCAAGAACCAAAACGTTTACTACTGAATCTTTAATTTGTTCAAATTGAGATGAAAAATCCATTATACTCCCCCTATTAATTGTGATAATTCCTTTAAAACTTTTATTAATAAAATTGTCAAATTATCCTTTGGTTAATAACAATACCACTATTCTTCTAAGAGGTGTTCAAATAATTCCCGTTATAAGGCGAGCAAATCGCCGATTAACAGGTATGTGAAAATTATATATCTTTCTGCCTCTTCAAGAGATACATCTGCATGAGTCCCTTTATTAGCTGCTCCATATATACTGTCTAGTCTTTCACCAAGATATTTTAGATGTGATCCGATTAATTCTTCAAAGCGCGCACTATGTGATTTTGAATCCACATATTGGATTATCCGATTTATAACTTGGTCTTCTCCTACTTTTATAGTTTTCCCTTTGACAATAATTGGTTCAGCTCGAGGTGGGTATAATGCATCAGCAATATCTTTTAATATTCTTCTACACGAATGAACTGCATTTGCCCAGTCTTCAGAATTAGTTGATCTTAAGTTCTCGTGAACAGACACAAATCTCGTGACGGCTTCTGGTGAAATTTCCGCAAGTCTTTTATCTACAAATAATCTCTTTTTATTAAATATACTTTCATTAATATCGCTAAATTTTAATTCATAGTTCACATTAAACACATAATCATAAAAACTAGCTCGTACCTTTTCAATTTTTTCAGTTAGTACTTTTATTTGATTAGCAATACCATTTCTTTCATGCTTATTCCCCTGTGGTAAAGGTTGGAGGAATGTTGATGCTGATGAAATTGATACATCCGGATCAAGCGAAACTTTCATTCTTTCTTTTAAAGCTTCTATTGTAGCTTCCATTACACTAACTGTTTCAGTGAAAGCTCTCTCGTCATCAGTATCATCGTTAAAATAAATTCTATTTGATTTTCGTGCAGATTTCCAAGCTATATCTGATAGATGGCCTGTTGGAGTTCTTGAAAAGCCTTTCATTTCTTCTCTAATCCATTCAACAGACTCCATGTCATTTATTAGGCGGGCAAGCCTAAGTGTTTTTTGAATTGCTGTTTGCAGTGGAACCTCACCTAGTTCAATATTTTGTAAGATATTTTCAGACAGTGCTAAAGCTTCATCTAACCTTGAATGCATTTGCATTTCCCCCTAATTTCGAATCCTCATACCTTGCCCTAAATTAAAACCTATTTATTTATAGTTGGACAAAATGTAAGCAAGCCCTACCAAAATGAATTTAAATCAATAGTCGAGTACAGTGATAATAAAGAAAATTATTCCCCCTATAAAAACACTCCCACTTTCAATTGTTTTACTACACCTTTTAATCTTCCCTCATATCCATTTGAATTAAATGCTTACATTTAGGACATTTACTAGATAACTTGTACACTTTTTTCTTAGGATTAAATTCCTTAGCAAACTGCTCAATCACACTAGGTATCGAAAAGAGAACCATGAATAGAGATATGTATGTAATTATTCGAGAGTTCTGATTAAGCTCTTCAATAGCTAATGTCAAGAAAACAAATATTATAAAGAAAATTATTAACGCCACTAAACAGATTCGAATGAATAAATTTCCTTTTTGTTTTAATAGTTCCCACATAATAACACTCCTTCCTGACATCTATACGAACGAAGGAGATTATAGTTTCATTTTACTAGTTTGCACTTAAGAAAACAGCCAAGGGAGATTATCTACACTAGCTTAACGCTTGTATTTAATCTAGAAAAGTCCATTTAAAAGCGGGATGGTTTTCTTGCTTCAGGATTTAAAGGAAGCGTTTGAAACGTCCCCTTTCAAATATCTCTATTCTTTCTTCTTGCTCTGGTCATCTACAAATCCCTTACCTCCTAAGTGGTATTTGTTTGTTTGAGAAAAGTAAAAGAAGCACCAAATTAAGGTGCTTCAAATTTGTAGCTATTCTTCTTCAGTTAGATGAAACGATAATAGTATTTCTCCTTCTATTAATATCTTTGTAGGCAGTATATTAGTAAAATTTTCAATGTTACCTATATCAATTTTTTCTGGTTTATCGCTTATCAGATCTGGAAACAAAATTCTATATTCATTTTGATATGCAAAAAACATGTCTTTTTGAAAGAAAAAATCCGAACGACTTGTAGCAAAAGCTTCCATTCGGTCTGTGTAATTGATAGACATATCCCTGTATTCAACAGGATTCCTTACAAGCGCAATGTTTTTATCCCTACAAACTTGCTCTATTCTATTCAAAAACTGGCCAATATTAATACACATCACATGGTCACCAAAATTTTCAAGAGCCCTCTCTTTTAATTCTTCAGGCAATACGAGCTTTGTAACAGCCACATTATCTTCTATATGAACTATTTCCAATAAATCAGTAGTTATTCCAGTCATACAGAATAGATGCTTTTGATAGTCTTCATTACTTTCCATGTTGGCATTACTTGCTCTTCCTGTAAAAAGAGTTTCACCTGTTGCAGGGTGTTTAAAAGTTAACTTTACATCAGAAATCCGCAGGGATGCATCAAAAGCATCACCTTGACCTTTTCTTTTCTCTTTTATTTCAAGATCCTTATAGTATTGGAAATTATTTAAGTAAAGTGTTCCATTTTGCAAGCTCTCTAAATTTTTTTTACTAGAAAACTTTAATGCAAAAGGTAGTTTATTATTCACTGCCAAAACCTCAATTAATCTTTGCTTTTTTTCCATAATTTCTAGTTCACCTTTCAATTTTATCTTAGAAAAACATAACTATTTTTAGTTTATATTTCTATATCATTTTAACGACAAATGCCGACAACTCTGATTCCTAAGAGAATCTCCTTTTCCTGGTACGGTTACTTCAACTTCCAACTCTTGGTGTTTGTTTTGACCATAGAAAAAGCACCTAAATAGATGCTCATAGTCCAAGTATACTCTTTATTTGAATGCTGGCATATTCTTTTAATACATCAAACGGAATAGAACCTAGTTCAAGACCTCTCTTCTTAACTCCATCTTTTGTTTTCACCCATACATTATCATTTTTAATAGAATCTAAAAATTCATGTCCATCCCACGTCAAGGATGCTATTAACCACATCGGCCTATTGTCAGCCCACTTGGTATTGTTATTTACGTATCCTGCTTGATCTAAAATTTTCAAATGGTATGCAACTATTTCTCTATCCCATTCCTTAGGGATTATTAATTCATTACCGTAGTTGTTTTCAATTAACAATAATAGCTCTCTCACTAACTCCATATCTCTTTTCAAATCCCAACACTCTCCTTAAGTAACTCTTTCAACAAAAGGAACTATATTCCTTCAAAATTATAATAATATCAGAATCATTTGATACATACCCAAAGCCTACTATTGATGTTACAAAATCAAATAAATTAGGAACCTTTATAGAGACTAAGAAATTTTAGAGGGCCTGAGGGACAGTTTCAGGTATATTACCCTTTGACGCTTTAAAGAAAAAATACGCTGAATTACCTGTCACCCTTAACTCTTTTAACAGAGGGGTTGAGTATGCTTTTTTTATGTTTTAAAAAAAGAAGCTTCCCACAAGTTCATTGAACTCATGAGAAGCCTCTGTTAATTTACTTCAATGTTAGCAAAATGTTAGCATTACACTCTCACCTTACTTAAAAACCCACTCATATCAAGTGTTTGGGGGCGTATTGTCTAGCTCCAGCGGCTAGCCCCTCGAGGTCATAAGCCACTCCAGGAATGAAGACAAAGAGCGTCTTCTTTCCTAGATCGTCTTATGCTTGTCGGGGCTGAACAAGCCGCTTCCGCTTTTCGGTATTACATCATTCCGCCCATTCCGCCCATTCCACCCATATCAGGCATTCCGCCGCCGCCCTCTTCAGGGATGTCGGCTACTACTGCTTCAGTAGTCAGGAACATAGCAGATACGCTTGCTGCGTTTTGAAGTGCGTAACGAGTTACTTTGGTAGGATCTACGATACCAGCATCAAGCATGTTTACCCATTCGCCAGTTGCTGCGTTGAATCCGATACCGATTTCTTCTTTTTTCAGGCGATCTACGATTACAGATCCTTCAAGTCCAGCGTTGTGCGCGATTTGACGTACAGGCTCTTCGATTGCACGCAATACGATGTTTACACCAGTAGCTTCGTCGCCTTCTGCCTGGATTTCGGATACTTTGTTGTAGATGTTTACAAATGCAGTACCACCACCGGCTACGATTCCTTCTTCCACTGCAGCACGTGTGGAGTTAAGAGCATCTTCAATGCGAAGTTTGCGCTCTTTTAGTTCTGTTTCAGTCGCCGCTCCAACTTTGATTACAGCTACGCCACCAGCGATTTTTGCTAGGCGCTCTTGTAATTTTTCACGGTCGAATTCAGAAGTTGTGTCTTCCAATTGCGCACGGATTTGGCCAACGCGAGCTTGGATCTCTTCTGTGTTTCCGTGTCCGTTGACAACTGTAGTGTTTTCTTTTGTAACCACGATTTTGTCTGCGCGGCCCAATTGGCTGATGTTCGCAGTTTTAAGGTCTAAGCCTAGTTCTTCCGTGATTACTTCACCGCCAGTGATGGCAGCGATATCTTGAAGCATCGCTTTACGACGGTCACCGAATCCAGGAGCTTTAACAGCTACTGCATTGAATGTTCCACGTAATTTGTTCACTACTAATGTAGCCAACGCTTCCCCTTCTACGTCTTCAGCAATCAACAACAATGGCTTGCCTTGTTGTACCACTTGCTCAAGTACAGGAAGGATTTCCTGGATGTTGGTGATTTTTTTGTCCGTGATCAATACGTACGGGTTGTCTAATACAGCTTCCATTTTGTCGGAATCTGTTACCATGTATGGAGAAGCATATCCACGGTCGAATTGCATACCTTCTACTACTTCAAGCTCAGTAGTGAAGCCTTTGGATTCTTCCAATGTGATGACGCCGTCGTTTCCAACGCGCTCCATCGCTTCTGCAATCAGTTGGCCAACCTCTTCGTCCGCTGCAGAAATAGCTGCAACCTGAGCGATGGAAGCTTTGCCTTCGATTGGTTTAGAAATGTTTTTCAATTCTTCAACAGCAACTGCAACCGCTTTTTCGATCCCTTTGCGGATTCCCATTGGGTTTGCTCCAGCAGTAACGTTCTTCAATCCTTCGCGGATCATCGCTTGTGCAAGAACTGTTGCAGTAGTTGTACCATCACCGGCAACGTCATTTGTTTTGCTAGCTACTTCAGCAACAAGTTTCGCACCCATGTTTTCGAATGCGTCTTCAAGTTCGATTTCCTTTGCGATAGTAACACCGTCGTTAGTGATTAGTGGAGAACCGAATTTCTTCTCAAGTACCACATTGCGTCCTTTTGGTCCTAATGTTACTTTCACTGCATCAGCTAATTTGTCTACACCGCGTAACATGGAGCGGCGAGCTTCTTCACTGAACTTAATCTCTTTTGCCATAATTGATAGACCTCCTCAGTAAAGTTAAGTTTTTTTATTTTATTTGATTACTTGCTTACTACTGCAAGTACGTCTGTTTCTTTAAGGATTAAATATTCTTTGCCTTCGTACTTTACTTCTGTACCGGCATATTTAGAGAAGATGATGCTGTCGCCTTGAGAAACTTCAAGCGCTACACGCTCACCGCTGTCAAGCACACGACCTGTACCAACCGCTACTACTTTTCCTTCTTGAGGCTTTTCTTTAGCAGAGTCAGGTAATACGATACCACTTGCAGTTTTTTCTTCTGACTGAACAAGCTCAATTACTAGACGATCACCTATTGGCTTTAACATGAAAACAACCTCCTTGATTTCATATGTAATATTTTTATTTATTAGCACTCTATAACCTTGAGTGCTAACACAATTATTATAATAATGAATCTCTTCCTGTTTTGCAAGTATCTTTGCTTAAAATTTTTCACCCTTTTTAGCACTTTTCCATTATCTCCCCGCAGTCTTCATTTAAACCAAAATATCGACATTTTTTTCGTAAGGATACCTGAATGTGGGAACCTTATCATTATAAGGGTAGACTTATAATATGATACAATACGGAAAGCGAATAATAGAGTTTAGAGGAGTTTACTATGACTAAAAAGTATTGGTATGTCATTTTGACCTATGTGTTGATGCAGCTGTCCGGATTTATTGGCTTTCCGATCTTGATGGCTCTCGGTGTGGAACGTGGAGATATTGTGGGGTATTGGACCTTTGTCAGTTTTACGATCGGTCTTTTGATTGTCTGCTATATCCTCCGGGATGAATGGAAGGAAGGCGACTTCAGGGGTAAGACGGCCTCTGTTCCAAAAACTGTTCTATGGACGGTGCTGGGCTTTCCAATGGCATTGTTCGGCCAGGGAATCGCTGCTCAAATTCAGCTGAAGCTTTTCGGTATCGAGCCTGGTTCCGAAAATACGCAGGAGATTATGGCCTTTGTCACAGCAACACCAATCATGATTTTTGCCATTACAATTGCGGGGCCTATTTTAGAGGAAATCATATTCCGTAAAATAATTTTCGGTTCTTTATACAAACGATTCAATTTTGCTGTCGGGCTTATTATCAGCTCCCTTCTTTTTGCTATTGTCCATAATGATTTCAAGCATCTGTTGATTTACTTTGTAATGGGTGGGATCTTTGCCTTCCTATATGTCAAAACAAACCGCATCATTGTTCCGATCATCGCCCATGTCGCCATGAATAGCTTTGTTGTCATTGTGCAGTATGTGTTCAGGGAAGATATCGAAGAAATGATCAAGCAAATGGAAGAGATGCAGAATGCGTTACCGAATCTTATCTCCTTCTTCTGATAGTTTAAAGAATCAATGATAAAGCCATCTACAACTGGAGGACTAGCACAATGAAAATAAAACCGATCAATATGGCCTTTTTCTATGCCGTCATGGGATGTCTATTTACGTATTTGGCAGTTGCGTCATTCAAGGAAAGCGTCTTTGAATGGCACACCATGCTGCTGATGCTGATCGCCACCTTCGACTTCGGCGTTTCCATCCGGGCATTTCTGCTTCATAAGAAAATAAAAAGTATGCAAAAAAAATAGGCTACTTACCTTTACGGTAGTTGCCTATTTTTTATTTAATTCCTCATTCAACTTTGCTTCCGCAAGCTTGACCTTTTTATAGCCGAAGCGGGAAATGATGATGCTGATCTCGTAAAGGATAAGAAGCGGTACTGTCACCATTAGATGAGAGATGATCTCCGGCGGCGTAATCAATGCTCCTATTACTAGCAATACGAAGTACGCGTACTTTCTTATTTTCACGAGGATAGCTGGAGTGATAATCCCAAGCCTAGTTAAGAACATCACAATAACCGGCATCTGAAACAGGATGCCGAATGGCAAGGTCAGCTGGAACAGGAATTGGAAATATTCGTTGATCCCGATCACTTGGTTGATATCCAGGCGGTCTGCCAGATTGCTCATGAACTTCACAACAAACGGAAACAGTATGAAGTAGGAGAATGTCAGTCCACTCAGGAACAAGAAGAGGGATATTGGGATATAGCTTAACGTCACTTTCCGCTCCCGCTCATACAAACCGGGGCTGATAAAAGACCAAATCTGATAGAGCGTAACGGGGAACGTAATGATAAATGCAATCAAAAAAGAAAACTGCATGAAGATCTTGATTGGATCTGTAATGCGAAAGGCATTCATCTGTAGCGCTTCCGCTTCATTTGTGTGCTGTAAATAGACAATGATCGGTTCCGCGAGGAAAAAACCGCCGATCGCTGAGACGAAAAAGAAGGAAGCAATGATGATCACTCTTTTTCGGAGCTCGCCTATATGGTCATACACCGACATTTCTCTATCTAGCATATATGTTCATCCTTACATTACTTCGTTTCTTCTTTTTTCTCTGGTTTGCTGTCGTCGTCATCCGCTAATCCTTTAGTTGCGTTTTTGAATTCACGCAATGTATTGCCAGCTGCCTTACCCAGTTGAGGTAATTTGCTTGGACCGAAGATTAGTAATGCTACGAAAACGATTAACAAGAGGCTACCCATTCCGATTGGACCCATTCTTGCCACCTCCTTGAAATATACTCATTCTACTACTTTTTCATTCTGTTGGATAGTGCTTGAGAAAATATACCAATGACTGTAGTTCTACGGCTAAATCAATATGATGGATACGGATGGTTTCCGGCACATTAATACGTGCTGGCGTAAAGTTCAGGATGCCCTTTACCCCTTTTTCCACCAATCTGTCTGCTATCGGCTGCGCTACTGGCGCCGGTACGGTGAGGATTGCCACCGTCACATCCTTCGGCAGATGCTCCTCGATGTCATCAAGATGATACACCGGTACACCGCCGATCTCCGTGCCGATTTTCGACTCGTCGATATCAAAGGCCATCACGATCTTCGTGTTATTGTTTTTCATGAAATTGTAATGCAGGAAAGCTGTCCCCAAGTTTCCTACACCTATTAGAGTAACATAAGTCAATTCATCCTGGTCGAGCGTTTTCCGGAAAAAAGTTAACAAATATTGAACATTATAGCCATATCCCTTTTTCCCCAGTGCCCCAAAATAGCTGAAGTCTCTTCTGATTGTGGCGGAATCCACTTTCACCGCTTCACTCAGCTCTGCGGACGAAACCCGCTGCTTTCCCGATGTATTCAAGTTCTTAAGAAAACGGTAATACAAAGGCAATCTCTTGGCAGTCGCCTGCGGTATTTTCATCGGTTCGTTATTCATCTTACTCCCCCATTGTCCAACCAGTTTGCGGTTCTTTTCTATATGTAACGGATGCCGGCTCCGTTTTTCGGATTTTAAATCGCTTTCATTTTACCCTATTCCGTGCAATTTTGTAAGAGGTTGCCGTTTCCAATTCTTGAAGTGGCGCTTGAAGAAGTATACACTTACATTAGAATTGCATGAGGTGAAAATGATGATTATTTTACAGATAAATCAATTAACGAAATATTTTGGTGCTGACCTTATTCTATCGAATATAAAACTAGAAGTACAATCGAAAGACAGAATTGCGCTTGTTGGACGTAATGGTGCAGGGAAGTCTACCTTATTAAAGATCATTTCCAATCAGCTGTCCTATGATTCCGGTGATATCATCAAGCCAAAGGTTGTAACAATCGGATATCTTGCACAGGATACTGGGCTGCAGACAGAGCGTTCCATCTGGGATGAAATGCTGACTGTGTTTTCCGGTCTAAAAGAGATGGAAAATCAGATGCGCACGCTGGAAGCGAAAATGGGAGATCCCGCTTATTTTGAGGATGGCCCGCTTTACGCCCGCATTCTGAAGGAGTATGACGAAATTCAGGAAGCCTTCAAGCAGAAGGGCGGCTTTCAATATGAAGCGGACATCCGCTCCGTGCTTCACGGCCTTCGCTTTTCCGAATTTGATTATCAGACCCCAATCGAGACACTGAGCGGTGGACAGAGAACCCGTCTTGCGCTTGCCAAGCTTTTGCTGACCAAGCCGGATCTATTGATTCTGGATGAGCCGACGAACCATCTCGACATCGATACCCTTTCCTGGCTTGAAGGATATCTCCAGAGCTATCCGGGTGCATTACTTATTGTTTCCCATGACCGCTACTTCCTAGACAAGGTGGTCACAACCGTCTATGAAATCTCCCGGAAGCAGTCTGCGAAGTTCCTTGGCAACTATAGTGCGTACCTTGCCCAGAAGGCCGAGCAATACGAACGTGATATGAAAATGTTCGAAAAACAGCAGGACGAGATTGCGAAGCTCCAGGACTTTGTACAGCGCAACCTGGCTAGGGCCTCCACCACCAAGCGCGCACAGAGCCGCAGGAAGCAGCTCGATAAAATGCAGATGATGGATCGTCCCCAAGGTGATGAAAAATCTGCCTCCATCATGTTTGATATTGATAGGCAGAGCGGGAATGATGTACTGAAAGCCAAGGATCTGGCCGTTTCCTATGACAGGACCCCCATTTTCCGGCATGTTGATCTTTCCTTGTCACGCGGCGATAGTGTGGCGCTTGTCGGACCGAACGGAATCGGTAAGTCCACCCTATTAAAAACACTCGTCAAGCAGCTGGATCCGCTCGAAGGCAGCTTTTCATTCGGGGCAAATGTTTCTGTGAGCTACTATGATCAGCAGCAGGCAGACCTCACTTCCAATAAAACGGTATTGGCCGAGCTTTGGGATGAGTACCCAAACAAGATGGAAAAGGAAATCCGAACAATCCTTGGAAACTTCCTTTTCTCCGGGGATGATGTACTGAAGCCGGTTTCTACTTTAAGCGGAGGGGAAAAGGCGCGATTGGCCCTTTCCAAGATGATGCTGCAGCGCTCCAATGTGCTGATCCTGGACGAGCCTACCAACCATCTGGATCTGGATAGCAAGGAGATTCTGGAGAATGCCTTGATTGATTACCCTGGTACCATCCTATTCGTTTCCCATGACCGCTACTTCATCAACCGCCTCGCAACCAAGGTCTATGAATTGAGCCGAATTGGGGCGACCGAATATCTAGGAGATTATGACTATTATATAGAGAAAAAAGAAGAGGCCTTGGAGCTTGCAAGGCTGGAAAGCGAAGCATCTTCCACTTCCCCTGTCAGAGCTGCTCAAGCTGATAAGGAAAAGCCGAGCTATGAACAGGAAAAAGAAGCAAAGCGCCTGGAACGCCAAAAGAAACGTCGCCTTGAAGAAATAGAAAAAGAAATAGAAGAGATTGAAAACAGACTGGAAGAAAACGAAAGCCAGCTCTGTCTCCCGGAAGTCTATCAGGACCATGAAAAAGTACTGGAGCTCAACACGCAGAATGAGGGGTTGCAGGAAAGATTGATGGTACTGATGGAAGAGTGGGAAGAGTTGGTGTGAAGAATAAGCTACTTTCTTTTTATAAGAGAGTAGCTTTTTTATTGAATTGTGGATAAAATCGTCCATTTAGCCGTTTTTGTCGATACCTGACCCCCTTTTTAAGAACTTTGTCGATAAAACTCACTTTTCCACACACATATTCACATATCATTCCTTATTCAATAAGTTATCAAGAGGTTTATACACACCATCCACAATTTCATCAAAAGTTATCCACATTTTTTATTCACATTTACGGAGTTGAATTTATAGGAAATTGATACTTTTATCCACATTTTATCCACAGGGTTGTGTATAACGTATGCGCTTTCTATTTTTGCACTAATAAAAAACCTTTCAACCAAAAGATCAGTTGAAAGGTTTTTCGATATCGAGCCCGGGATTTCCGTTCAAATTCATCCCTGAACGCTTTCCTTTGCGGTACAGGACACTTCCTGCAGCAGCAATCATCGCCGCATTATCTGTACATAGTGATAGTGGAGGAATCACCAATTCTTTCCCCACATTATCCACAGCAGTCTGAAGGGCACTACGCAATCCTTTGTTGGCTGCTACCCCGCCTGCCAGCAGAACCTGGTCCACCTTGTAGTGTTCCATGGCCTTCAGTGTTTTACCGACCAACACCTCGATGACACTCTCCTGAAAGCTTGCCGCCAAATCTGCAGGGCTGATCTCTTCCCCTTTTTGCTTGGCATTGTGGAGCGTGTTGATAACCGCAGATTTCAATCCTGAGAAGCTGAAATCATAGGAATCCTCCTCCAGCCACGCTCTTGGAAGTTTGATGGTAGGTTGTCCCTCCATTGCCAAACGGTCGATATGAGGACCGCCCGGGTAAGGCAGCTGCAAGGTTCTCGCCACCTTATCATAGGCCTCCCCTACTGCATCGTCTCGCGTTTCTCCGATAACCTCGAAGGAACCGTGCTCCTTCATGTAGATAAGCTCTGTATGCCCACCGGAAACCACCAGGGCCAGCAAGGGGAATTTCAACTCCGCTACCAGCTGATTGGCATAAATATGACCGGCAATATGATGAACACCGATCAATGGCTTCTGATGTGCGAATGCCATCGCTTTTGCTGCATTCACTCCGATTAAAAGCGCACCAACAAGGCCTGGCCCTTCCGTAACGGCGATAGCATCTATACTATCCATCGTAAGGCCGCTCTGCTTCATCGTTTCCTCAAGCACGATGGTGATCTGTTCCACATGATGCCTTGAGGCGATTTCAGGGACCACCCCTCCAAAACGCTGATGGCTTTCAATCTGGGAGGAAACCACATTTGCCACAATTTCCGTCCCGTTCTTGATGACAGCTGCAGCCGTTTCATCACAGCTCGTTTCAATCCCTAATATATATTCGTCTTTTTGTTCCTCATTTTTCATAAACTCACCCACATCACTAATGCGTCTTCATTGTTATCCACATAATATTTTTTTCGGATTCCGCCATTTTGGAAGCCATGCTTTCTGTACAGGTTCTGTGCCACTATATTGGAGACCCGCACTTCAAGCGATAACGAGATAGCCCCGATCATTCGGCAGTATGCAATAGCATTTCCCATCATTATATCCCCAAGCTTCCTCCCACGACACGAAGGATGAATCGCAATATTGGTGATCTGCGCCTCCCCCATGACCACCCATATCCCACAATAGCCAATCACTCTGTTTTCTTCCTTCATCACAAAATAATGGGCATAAGGATTATTGGTAAGCTCATAATAGAAGGCTTCTTTTGTCCAGGGAGTGGCAAACGAAAGCATTTCCACTTCATGGACCCCCTCAATATCATGGACCGTCATTTTAGCAATATCAATCATTGATTCCATCTTGTTCACCTATTTTTCTTTGCTTTCTAGCCATTTTGCTTCCGCTTCCGCTAAACGGGTGTAGTTTGGAACAAAGGTATGGACATCCTCCGCGTCCCTTTGCATCCCGATCAGAGCCAGCTCACTCGGACGAGGGTTGTTTTCACTTGTCTCGGCAAAATGTGCCATTTCCCCAAGATACTCTATGATGGTTTCCTTATGAAGGTGCACATCATTCCCGATGAATAATACGTCCTCATTCTTTTCTTTCAGCATGCCCAGCCAATCCGTCAGTGCGATATTCACATCTTCCACTTCCGTCTCTAGGCCTGTTTTATCCCATGTGTATAAACCGGTATACACCTGTCCGCGTCTGGCATCCATGATAGGAGATATAACTCCCTTGAAATAACGGCCATTAGCGGCCAACAGCTCCAGACTCGACACGCCTACAAGCGGCACATTCAACGACCAAGCCAAAGTCTTAGCGAGCGTAACGCCGATACGAACCCCGGTAAAGGAGCCCGGTCCTCTTCCTACCACAATTCGATCAAGCGTGTCCGGCTTTATCTCGCAATCTTTCATCAGGCTATCGACCGCAGGCATCGCACGCACCGAATGGTTTTTATTCAAGTTGGTTACAAGCTCCCCGATTACTCTGTCTTCCTCTACAATCGCCACACCAAGCACATAGCTCGATGTATCAATGGCCAGTACTCTAGTCATTCCATTAGCTCCTTACAAATATCTTCATAGCGTGCTCCCCTTGGAGTCAGCACAATCTTTCTTTCATCGTCGCCAAGATGGTAGATATATATCTCCAACCGTTCCTCTGGCAAATACTCCTCAATCAAATGGGCCCATTCCACAACCGTCACACCGCTGCCCATAAAATAATCATCAAACCCGAGATCTTCCTCACTGTCCGCTAAGCGGTACACATCCATATGGTAAAGCGGCAACCGGCCCTCATACTCTTTTATGATGGTAAACGTAGGACTGTTCACATTGCGGGTGATATCCAATCCTTTTGCCAGTCCCTTTGTGAACGTGGTCTTGCCTGCCCCCAGGTCACCCTCCAATAAAAGGACCTCTCCTCCATTCAGAAGCCTCCCAAGCGCATGGGAGGTTATCATCGTTTCCTCTGACGAATGTGTCTTCAACTCGACTTGCATCATATATCCATGCTCCTACTCTTTTAAAAAGTGATTATATCCTTCTTTTTTTAATAATACTTCACTATCTTCATCTCTCATAAAAACCTGTCCGTTCCCGGAAGCCATCACTTCACCAATTCTTGTGATCCTGATATCCTCATCCTGGCAGCGTTTCTGTAAAAGAGACCAATCCTTGGCACCAATCGTACCTACCAGCTCAAAATCCTCTCCACCGGTAAGTGCCCACTTCAGCGCCTTTTCTTCCTTATATTGAACCATTGATGTACTTAATGGTAGTGTATCCTTGTTTATCACAATATCTACATGGCTTGCTTCCGCAATTTCCATCAGCTCGCTTGCAATGCCATCACTAACATCATTTAGTGCTACACGGTCAAACCCCGTGAGAATCCTGCCTAAATCCACTTGAGGTGTCGGATTCTGATGCTTCCTTATCAACTCGGACCAACCGGAATGACCTTGTAAAAGAACATCCAATCCAGCCGCAGAATCACCCAAGGTTCCAGATACAAACACAGCATCACCCGGTTTGGCATTGGACCTGAGGAGACGCTTCCCCTCCTCCACCTTACCGATGACAAAGACACTCAGAACAAGGGCTTTCCCAGAAGTCGTATCGCCACCAATAAGGTCCATCCGATACTGATCACCCAATTCCTTCATCCCTTTATAGATGGCCAAAAGCTCTTCCTCCGGCCAATCTTTTGGAATGGTGATGGAAACCAGATAATAAAGCGGGATGCCACCCATGGCTGCAATATCACTAATATTCGCTGCCAGCGCCTTATAGCCGATATCATACGACTTCATGGTTTTCTTGCTAAAATGCACCTCGTCCACCATGGTGTCCACGCATACCACGCTTTCAAACCCCTCATCCACCGCAACGATTGCCGCATCATCCCCGATGCCCACAATCTTGCCCTGATGGAACAAAGACTCCGGGCTGATACTCCTAATGAAACCAAACTCATCCGAAACCGCCAAGAGACGACACCCCTCTGCTTCTTTATGCTATCCACTATTATAACGAAAGAAGAAAGATAAAGAAAATAAATCCTGTCCCATATCAAAAGGTTTAACCAATCCAAAAAAAGGATATGGACAAGGGATGCACTAAATTAAAGGAGGAATTCAATAATGGCACACACTGATCAAGATACTCAAAGCAAAGTCGAAAGAACAGTAGAAAACATGGATAATAGCAAGAAAGAAAGAATCCTGGCCGATTTTGATACCTTTAAGAGCTATTTGAACGACAAAGTATCAGCAGGAAAAAGAGTCGGACTCGGCGAAGAACAACTAGCCATCGCAGCCGAGAAAGTGGCCGACTACCTGGCCAAACACGAAGAGCCGAGAAACAGCGAAGAAAAACTCCTCCAGGAACTATGGAAAGTCGGAGACAAGGAAGAACGCCATAAACTCGCACATATGCTTGTTAAATTGGTAGACTAATAGAAAAGCAACTCTGTAGCGTACTGACTCTCCACACATAAATACAGTTGAGACAATAGCCCTACCCTAACCGGTAGGGCATTTGGCGTGGGAAGTTTCCTTACAACAAAAATTTTCTGAAAATAAAGGATTTTCAGGTATTTTGTAGAATACTTATCCTCAGGCACAAATAAGTATCAATTGTGGACAAAATTATGTTTAGGAGGGAAATTAATGCGTTTGAAGGGTTTATTGTTTTTTTTCATCATTGTTTTAGCTTTAGCAGGTTGTGGCAACGGAGAGAGTGCAGGTACAGTCAGTGGAGAAGAAGGATTATCTTCTACATTTAAGGAAAACGATCAAAACTTCGAAGTAATACACGCTTACCAATTATTCAATCCATACTATGAAGAATCAAAGAGCCTTCCAAAAGAAGAAGTTTTGGCTTTATATAAATCGAGTATCATTGACCAGGTCAACGATAAATGTTTTAAAGACGGCGAAAATATTCAAATGGCGGAAACAATCTTGAACGAGGAGCCCAAGAATAGAATTGCCGTTCAGGACGTAATCAAGAAAATCGATTATGCAAGTACCAATGAAGCGGTAAAAGAAGCACTTATCCAATCTTCAAAACTATTACCATCTGGAAAAGATACCACAGTATGTATATTCCCTACCAATGATTCTACTACTTTATCGTTTTCAGTCGGATCCGGGAAGATCATCCTACTATACAACCGCAACTATTCAACTGATATCATCAAATCTGCAGTAGCACATGAATACTATAATAGTGTCGCTTATGAGAAGCAATTTGCTGATTCGACGACTGTCCTGGATCAACTTGTCAATAAAGGAAAGGCTGTCATGTTCGAAAAAACTGTATTCCCTAATTTCTCTTTAACACCGGTTGATGAAGCATTCAAAAAGGAGCAGTGGGCAAAGATTGAAGGCGATCTTGGCAACACTGATCCTGACAGAGGAAATGCGATCCTCAAAGGTGGCGCACAGGTTCAGCAGCTTCCAAAAAGCTATGGTGCAAGCGAAGGCTACAAAATGGTCAAGGCCTACCTAGATGCAAACCCTGATACTCCTGTCGAGGAATGGGCAGCAAAGCCTGCAAGTGAGATTTTTGAAGAAACCGATTATCAAGCTAATTACAATTAAGCAAAAACCCTCGCCATCTTGTGATGGTGAGGGTTTTTTTGTATGTGTTGTAGTCAGAAGGAGGCTCGCAAAACTGTTTGGCATCAACCCTGTGTGGTTTGGCACGAACTCCTATAAAAGCATAAAAAATAGCCTGTGTTTCTAGGCTCATTTCGATGAGTTGCTGTATTTCACTTATAATTTCAATTCAAATTCATCATTTATGTAAAAAAGACCAAAAAAAATAACGAAACCAAGTTTCGTTTTCTTTAAAAATGGCGGTCCCGACCGGGATCGAACCGGCGATCTCCTGCGTGACAGGCAGGCATGTTAACCGCTACACCACGGGACCTTATTGGTTGCGGGGACAGGATTTGAACCTGCGACCTTCGGGTTATGAGCCCGACGAGCTACCAGACTGCTCCACCCCGCGATAGTGATAAGTAAGGAAGTTTTCCTTATGCTTTTTTCAACCGACTGTCCCAACCTCTAAAAGATGATTCAGGGATGTGTGTCGATCGGTACAACTCGAAGTGATTACAAGAAGCATATGCTCGTTGCTCCACCCCGCGATAATAATATGTATAGTATTTATACGCCTGGCAACGTCCTACTCTCACAGGGGGACAGCCCCCAACTACCATTGGCGCTGAAGAGCTTAACTTCCGTGTTCGGTATGGGAACGGGTGTGACCTCTTCGCTATCGCCACCAGACATATATTATTATACTATAACTTTGAAGAAAATCAAGCATTATTTGCTATATTCCTTCAAAACTAGATAACGTTTTTTTCTTACCAAGATTCACAAGTGTCGTTCATTGTTTTTGGGTTAAGTCCTCGATCGATTAGTATTCGTCAGCTCCACATGTCGCCATGCTTC
>NZ_JBHVHV010000026.1:0-55548 GCF_042800035.1 Sutcliffiella sp. NPDC057660 | reverse complement strand
TTTTTCTTTTTCATACTTTTCACCCTGAGAGTTATATAAGAACATTATAAGAACAGTTATCCACAATTTAAAGGGGTTTATAATTTCCTAAACAATAAAAAAGCCCTCCAGATAGCCGGAAGCCTTTCTTCAAAACTTATATTAGATTACTCGCACGCTTTAATTCTTCCTTTGCCTCCTTCATCATACAGGCGAATAGATCTTCAACACTAGGAATATCTGAAATAATGCTTGAAATCTGGCCGCCATTGATAAACCCTTTGGATAGTTCTCCATGAAGGGCCCCAAGCTTGTGATGCTCCTCTGTCGTCAAACCGTTGAAATCCTCTAGCGTTATTCCGATTGCCTCTTTTTCTAACAAGTAGTCCGAATAGGGAGTTTTCAATACCCTTCTTACCCTTCCCACAGAACGTCCTACAATGACTGTTCCCTGATCATCAGCGGCCAGGAGGGTATTCTTGTATTCCTCGTGGAATGGAGCTTCCTTTGTAGCAATCAGCCTCGTCCCCATTTGCACGCCTGACGCTCCGAGTGCAAGTGCAGCTGCAAGTCCTTTTCCGTCACCGATCCCTCCAGCAGCTGCAATTGGGACGGTGACCTTTGAAGCAATTTGGGGAATCAGGGTGAACGTGGTCGTTTCCAGATTCGAATTGATACCTGCCGCTTCATATCCCTCTGCTACAATAACATCCGCTCCTGCATTTTCAGCTTTTACCGCCTGCTTAGGAGAAGCCACTACACAAATGACCTTTACACCATGCTCCTTCAGTTTTGGAATAAACGGCGCTGGATTACCGGCAGAAAGTGAGACCGCCTGGACGCCATGCATGATGATCAACCTCAATATTTCTTTTGTATAGGGGGACACGGAAAGTGCAACATTGACCGCAAAAGGCTTGTTGGTAAGCTGCTTTGTTTGCAGGATTATCTTTTCCACTTCTTCCGGAATCATCGTTCCGGCACCGATTGTTCCCAGTCCTCCTGCATTCGAGACGGCCGCAGCAAGCGGGGCATTACTGATATTCCCCATTCCCCCTTGAATGATAGGTAGTTGTATATTCAATATGTCTATTAATTTATTCATCTATTCTTTCACCCCTCGTAAAAATAATGTTATACTAATTTTAATATTTAGACAATACGAAAAGTGGAGCCGGCTTGGTCAGGCCCGACTTAAGACCTCGAGGGCCTAGCCGGCGTAACTAGACAATACGAAAAGTGGACCGAAAGGGGTAAGATGCTTATGCTATATCGATATGGTGGGAAGGAACCAAATGTGGATTCATCTGTGTTTGTGGCACCGGGGGCACATATTATAGGGGATGTTACCATTGGCGAGGAGTCGACCGTATGGTTTAATGCGGTACTGCGTGGGGATGAAGGGCCAATCAGCATCGGAAAGAAATGCAGCATCCAAGATAACGTGACAGCTCATCTGTATGAAGGGTTCCCTCTTGTGATTGAGGATGAGGTAACAGTGGGACATAATGCGATCCTGCATGGTTGTACCGTGAAGAAAAGATGTATTATCGGGATGGGGGCTACCATCTTGGACGGCGCAGAAATTGGGGAAGAAAGCATCATAGGTGCGAACACTTTGATTCCTTCAGGAAAAAAGATTCCTCCCCGTTCCCTGGTTGTCGGATCTCCGGGCAAAGTTATTCGGGAAATCACGGACAAAGATGTGGAGCTTATTCAGCTATCGATTGATACATATGTGCTGAAAGGGAAAGAGTATATGTTGGAGCTGAGGGAGAAATAATCTTTATGACAGTTTAAAGCAAAAGACTCGTCAATTTGACGAGTCTTTTGTCTTTATCAAACATTATTCTTCGAACTTATTATTTTCATAGACCATCCGAATGAATGCTCACTTTACGAACAGACTTTTACTTGCAACGGTCTAATTGATAGATATTGGGTTGCTCAGGACATGATGATCAGAATCATGGGCTACCAGGTAATACTTCTTGTTCTCCAACGTCATTCCATTCATACGGATGGTGGATACATCACCTTGTTCATTAGAAGTGTAAGAACTCCCACCATACTCTTCATTGCCGTCCTCGGTTTGAATGGAAAAGTAAATATCCTCTGTTGTGCTCTTGGATAGATCATAATAAATCGTCGTGGAAATTGGTGTGGATACTACTCTTTCGATCTGGACAATTTCTCCATTATTTAATGTGACTTCCTTGTTCATAACAAATACTTTTTTCTGTTCGAGCAAATGTTTTTGGGAAACATTCACTTCATACGTCCAAGGCTGTTCTATTACGGTATCGAAGTCCCACTTATCATAACTGATCTCAATATTTAGTTCCTCTGTCTCGAGGGCTTGACTTAAATCGATGTCATTATATATCGTAAACATGCTATCATTCAATTCAATGGATTGTCCGCCAGTTGAAACCGCATAGTCTTGCCCATTGATTTTCACTGTCGGAAAAATATTTGTCTGATAGTCAAATTCGACATCCTCAGCCGGCTGGAAGATTGCACTGAAGAATATTTGCTGATCATCCATCATAATCTCATTCAGTGTCAATTTTCCTAGCTCGTTCTCTGATGTTTCTCCGATTGCTGTTTTATAGGAGGAAAAATCACTTGGCTGCAACTCATTTATATATTTTTCAATAGGTTCTGCAACAAAAGGCATGCTTGCAATGGTGCCGCGGTCCATTGTTATCGTTGTGGCACCAATCACACAAGCTGCCGCAACCGCTATCCCTGCCATTGCCCAGTTTTTCTTCCTTTGATTCGGACGGATTTTTCGATGGACATCCTTGATAATCCGCTTTCTTTCACTTTTGGAAAGAGGAACCTCTTCGATCTCACAAATATCCAGTTGCACATCATTCAACTCTTTATAGATGCTCATACCCTACACCTCACCCTTTAATAGAATGGTTCTCAATCTTTTTCTTCCTCGCGAAAGCTTGTTATGGACCCAAGATTCCTTAGTATTGAATTGATTTGCAATCTCTTTCGATGAAATACCTTCAACATAATAGCTTTTTAATACCGCCCTTTCGGTATCATTCAATTCCTTTAACAAGCCGCCTATATCAGGCACCGATTCCCTTATATCTTTCCGGCCCAACTTGTTTTCATCAAACTCGAAAGCTGCTCTATGCTTCCTTGCCTTTTCTGATTTTCTAACATAATCAATAGATCTATACTTTGCAATAGCAGCAATCCATTGCTTAAATTCATTTTTTTCCGGATTGAAAGATTCAATATGGTACCAGACTGCCACCAATACATCGGAGAAACATTCTTCGATATCCTGTTGATTGCCTGCCAGGTATTTCCGGACGATCGCATTCATCAATCCTCCATAGGTATCAACCAGGAACGTGATACTTTCTTCATTTTTAAGCTTTATTTGTTGTACAACATTTTCTTCTGTTACCCTCAAACTGTTCCCTCCCTTGCTCTCATTTCGGTACCTGCCTAGTAATACGTTCATAATCATGAAAACCTATCAATAATCATAAAAAATAATGGAGGAATAGATATTCCATATTAAATTGTCTATCATGTGGATTTTCGGATAAAATAGATTGGAACTTAAATAGTGAAGAGGAGTGAAAGAAAGAATGTCTGTAGATGTGTATCTAGTTTTCAATGGCAACTGCCGGGAAGCAGTCGAATTTTACGCAAAGGTTTTTAAAACAGAAGCACCTAGAATCATGACTTTTGGTGATTCCCCACCGAATCCGGATTATCCACTTCCAGAGGAAGCAAAAGAATTGGTGATGCACACACGTCTGAACATCGACGGAAGCAATCTTATGTTTTCTGATACATTCCCTGGTCAGCCATTTGTGGCGGGCAACAACATAACCCTTGCTTTAATCAGTAAAAATATGGATGATTTAAAATCCTGGTATGAACAATTAAAAGATGGTGGTACAGTTGGAATGGAACTGCAGGAAACCTTCTGGAGCAAGCTCTATGGGCAAGTAACTGATAAATTCGGAATCCACTGGCAGATTAACTACGACAATGGCGAAATGGCTATGTAACACATAATTCTGTTTTTTTAGTTATGTCGAAACCTGTCATATTATGCGGTTTGTGCATATTACTGGATTTTTTCACCGCAAATATGGATTTTTGTGCATATCATTTAGATTTTTCAGCAAAAGACAGGGATTTTTCATCACAAATCCTATTTTTTGTGCATATCTCATTTTCGGGCTTTAACTGAAAGCCCGATATACCGATTTTCCCCTTTAAACCGTATCATTTACTTAAAAAGCAAGCAGTTAGCCGGGCATTTCCCCTCTGCTTGCTCCTTTTGGATATAAAATATTACTTACTCCGTCATTTTGACCGATTTTTCTTCCACCACATGTTTCCCGCCAAAAAGACCGCTAAAATTATTGCAAGCTTGGCAGCCTATCAGCTTTTAATTATAATAACTTCCTCAAAAAATAATGCTCATGGTCCCTGCCAACCTGGTCGAGTATCCCATACACTTCATAGCCGTGCTTCTTGTAGAAGTCCAATGCCTGGAAGCTAAGCGTATCCACCTTAATGAAATCGCATTTATTTTCGACAGCAAGGCGCTCTGCTTCCAGCATTAGTTTCGATCCGTAGCCATCCTTGCGTAGGTCTTCATCTATCATCAGAATATGGATCTCGAGCCAATTCCAGCAGACCTCTCCCAATAGCCCTCCCCTGACGTTATCTTCTTCGTCCATCAGGTATAGGTTGATTTCCTGGTATCTTCCTCTTAAATCCTCCGGAAAATGCTGCAGGTTATATTCATACAGCATCTTGTTTACATGGCGTTTCTTCTTGTCGTCTGTTTCCTTCGTAATGTGCAAATTCATCTTGTTAATCCCCTTTTCTGATTTTCAGCCAGTTATCTCTGGTCAACACCATATTGATGGAGTCGATCCATTCTCCTTCAAATTCCAATTCCTGCTTGTCGACACTTTCAACGATAAAGCCAGCCTTTTCATATACCTTTTTCGCTCTCGGATTGAAGTCAAAAACACTGAGAGTCAGTTGATTCAGTTTCGTATTTTGGAAAAGATGATCCATGAAAAGTGCGGTAGCTTCCGTTCCGAAACCACGGTCTCGTCCCCTTGGTCCTATCAGTATCCGGAAGTTCATACTCTGCTTTTCTTCCTGATAAAGATTGGCCACTACCTCTCCTACCAGGACATTCAAACCCTGATCCACAATCGCAAGATCCAGGCGGTCCTCCTGCTCATTCCTTGTCTTGTACCATTTAATGACCGCATCCTCATCGTAATCATCGGTGCTTCCTGTCAGTTTGATAACCTCCGGATCTTTCAGACACTCCTCTATAAAAGGAAGGTCCTCATCCTGAAAAGGTCGCAGGATAACTTTCTCTCCCACGATATGTGGTTTACTGCTCAAATCTATCATCTATTTCACTCCCGATAAATTACCTGTCTTTATAAACTCCCGAAGCACTATACCCAATTCTTTCCGCTTTGTCTGCCAAATGTAATGCTCCGCCCCCACCAACTCTATGTATCTAGAATTTCTTATGAGATTTGCCACTTGTTCAATAGGCCAGGAAGGTCGAATATCATTCTCTGCAAAAATAAATATTGTTGGGAGATCGAGTTCTGCAATTTCCTTCAGGAGACTGGGCCTTTTAATGTATGCTCTCCAAGAGTCAATGAGGGAACGGTGGACAGTCTTACTGGCTTCATATTCAAAGTCAGGAAGCACCTCACCGATCTCGTCTTTGTTTCTCTTGTAGGCTTCCTTCCAATCTCTATCATTCTGAATTCCAGTCCCTGATATAGAAACAAAGCTTATTATAGATTCAGGATATTCAAGGGCGTAAGCGAGCCCCAAGTCTGCACCCCAGGAATGCCCGATGACCACCCATTTTTCAATCCCATACTCTAGGCGAATGGTCTCCAAGTCACGTAGCGCAACATCCAAATCGTATCCATTCCCATCAAAGGTAGATCGACCGCAGCCTCTTGGATCGAACATGATGACTTCTGAAAATCCGTCAATAAGCTCAGCTACCGGCTCCATGTAATTACAGCACCCCGGCCCTCCACTTATCAGGAGGACAGGAGTACCTTGGCCTCGTTTCTTTGTCCAAAGTTTTGCATTCCTTATTTCCATGTATCTTTCCATTGAATTCCACCTCTTTGTTTCTCCTTATACCAGTCCCACACTGAATTTGTTGTCAGCGTAATAAATTCTGGATCAGGATCTGGATGATACGGAATTTCCGGGGCATCACTATAATTCATCCCAAGATAAATTTTTACACATAGGGTAATTTCTAGGTCTTGTTCATTCAGCAGGACCATCCATTGGTCCAATTCACCAGAGGGAGCGTTCATGAGCAACTGATAAAGCCAGGCAATTCTTTCACCATCTTCTCTCTGGCTCGTACGAAAATAATCCCAGTACTTCTTTCTTTCTAACTCATTCATAGGCGCTTTGAGGCCATAGGAAATTACTGTTTTTCTAACAACCGGGGATTCATCATTAAGTTGCTGCCATAATTCTTCTCTTGTAATTTCTTTCTCTTCAATTAATTCGGTCAGTGTCCTAGCCCGCATGACGACAGCCACAGACTCCTTTTCCGGTGCAATAGAATAAGGGTCTTGTCCCCTTAAGTCTATCCCCATTTTTTCAACTGCTTTGGAGACATTTATCTTCAGTGCAGGTATCACTTCATTCAGCAGTAGATCCCCATTTTGAACTAGCATTCTCTTTAAATATTGAGCTTCCAACTCAGGATACTTAAGCAAGCAGATGTGCACATACCCCTGTGACCAGAGCAGCTGCACCGCACGAGCCTCCAAAAAAGGAAAAGACTCGATGGGAGGATTTCACTTCACAATATGGAACCGGCAAATAGCTGAAAGGAGCTAAAACATCAGGGCGGACATTGCCATCTCCATTCATTCCCCATGGCACAGCAGGATGTCGCCTATGTAATTGGGGATTCGAAGAACCACAGTCATCATAGCCTCCTACCACCAGGAAGTCAGCGGGATGGAGATTGTTATGCGCTAGGGTATTCCCGTTAGCAGCGACAATCAGGATGCCTGCTTGAAGCGCTGGTTCCATCGCTTGTACTAAGGGATCTTCGGCTGTTAGCTTCATCGCTCCCATTTCTCTTGTATTTGGAACCATTAGATTCAGGAGGATTTGGACATTCCATTCCTCCTGCCTTTCCAGTATCCATGTTAATCCTTCCTCTATCTTCTTCGGCTCATATTCCGATAACATGATAAATGTTGCTGCAGGGACTAAGCCTACATGGGGATGGCCATTCTTTTCAATTGGCAAATGTGATAGGAGCTGCAAGGTCATCATTCCATGCTCCACCGTTCCATTCATCGGTTGCGGCTCCCCGGAAGCAACATCCTGGCAGGATACATTCCCATCCTCTGCGACCTTGACCTTCTTTAACCGCCCTTCTAAATGCTGAACAAGATTATGGGGGATGATATCATCGAGAATGATAATTCCGATCCCTTTGCCTGAATCCATCACATCAGGCGCTTCAGACAAGCCAAGTCTCTTCCAGGTCGGTTCCACACGACGCTCCATATCCTTTAGCCATACTTCTACTTTGGACTGAATATCTGTTGACTTCTCCATAATCATCTCCTTCTTTCTCAATCAAAGAAAAAATGCACTCCCCCTACTTGAAGAAATGCACCAAATATTAATCAATGAAGAACTGTAATTATATTTGTATGTAGGGTGATTGTGAAAAATCCACCCCTGTGCCAACTGTTTGTGCGGAATGCCTTCCGTTTACAAATAGTAGTACCTTTTATAACTTCTTCTTTTAATCGGAAATTCCTTTTTTATTTTGAAAATCCAAGTATTTATTCAGATGAATACCATTCATTCAGACAAGTCTTCCCCCGACTGCTTTAGTTTTTATTTTTCTTTATATCAGGAGGCGCATCTTCAAGATGATGATACAATTCATCAGGGTTACTTCCTGAAAGTCTGCTTTGTGACATTACCCCGTCCTCATAATGATAGTAATAGATAGCGGACGGTTCATCCTCATATACAACTTTAATGGCCCATGGATGATAGGAAAAGAGTACGCTCATTATGCTATACTCCACTTCAACACTTTTAATCTCGTTTTGTTTATACCCCCTATCTTCCTTCAAGTAAGAAAGTGTTGCTTCATGTCTTGTCTTCTCACCAGAAAGTAAGTACAAGTAAAAGGATCCCATAGGTACAGTTACCATGGAAAGTGTGATACAGACAGCTAATACTTTTCTATTCATGCTACACTCCTATCAGTTAGAGTTTTTTGAAGTCAATTCTATTGAAGATCAAGCCTTTCAGATAAGTAGCAGGCTACCAAAAAAACAGGGCATAGAACGACTATTAGGAGGACAATATTTATTTCCATCAGTCTAGTCTCCTTTCTTGTCTTTGGATAATTCGTTTATTTTCTGTAATGCATCTTCCCCATTAAATGAGCTATACCAGCGAAAATCAAGATCATCCAGAATTCGATAATGCTGACTGATCACATTTTGCTGAAGGCGGAATTTCCCCATTACTTTGACTCCTTTCCACCACACCTTACCTCCCATTGTTTTATCTTTTGGACTATCTATCTTTTCATGCGCAAGGGTTTCAATGACTTCCAACGGATCGGCTCCAAGAACAGAGGTAAGGATCTCACTTTCTCTAAACAGTGCACTGGCTGCTACCGTCACCGTCCAGCTTGCGGGATTTCTGCCTTTTTCGATCTGCACCAACGTTTTCTTGGAAACACCAAGAATTTCTGCCATTTTATCTTGTGTGTAGTCATATTCAATGCGAATCAATTTTAGTTTATTAGAAATTAAGTTAATGACATCTGTCTGGTTCATTATTTATTCTATAGCTCCTTTTTATCATATATGTGTAATTTTACACTTTTTAGACCTGAATTACAATAATATTCAGAAAAAATAGACGGAAGTATCTTTCTTTTATATAAACTCCAACAAAAAAGGAGCGTCAATCCTTTATGGATTAACTGCCCCATCGTACTTTAACATCTTACATATTTGCGTTTGAAACCAAGCTTTCCTCTATCCATTTCTTTTTGGATACTCTCATAGGCATTAAGGAAACTGCTTTTTTTCTTGTCCCGTTTAACTTCTACTACACCTACTGCATTTGCAGTTTCAATTGCCTTTTCATTAAGGGGCTTATAAGAAATCCCCACTGTATAAAGAAAATTATTCATGGCGGATTTCGTTCGTTCCGGTGAATCGTGTATTGTATTCTTCACCATATCAAGCATAACGGAAATCTTGCTTTCGGAAAATTCATTGTCTTTCCGATTCCCTAAAAGCCAACAATAGCAGCTCCACCCCGCTGACATTCTTAGCTCTTCACCGCTTGTTATCCATTTGTCAGCAACTTCTTGAGCAATATCCGATTCTGCTAAAGTAACCGCCACCACATAATCGGAAAGCATATAGAAGTACGCTCCATCCATCCAACGATCATAATCCGACTCAGTTATGGGCTTGGGATCTGCGATAATGCCTGCAAAATACATGGCATCATAGTTACCTGTGGCATAGAGCCCTTCAGCTAAATCTTGATTGATTTTTATTTTCTTTGCGATAGGTTTCATAGCTCCTGTAGCCACACCAAAAAGCGGTTCTTTCGCACCATTGGATATGTACATTTTTTTAGAACGTTCCTTGCCGAGGCCTTCAAGCTCCTTCATGACTGTTTCGAAATCCATAGCTTAGCACTTCCTTTCTTACTATTCACTCTCATTTCATTATAACAAACTAACATATCGCCACTCATAAGAGTCACCTCAAATTAATGCCATGATTATATTTTGTGTACTTTTATCGTTGTTCCTCCCATAGGCCCCAGTATAAATGCTTAATATCATTTAAAGTCCTTACTTCTTTTTTTAACCACTCCATATTACCGGCAAATTTCTCCGAGCATTCAAATTCAATCCTTGCAGCTTGGCGCCGTTGAACACATCTGACATGTCCGATAAATTTCCTTTCCCCTTTAGGCTTTTCCACGCATGTGCCAACGTACGGCAACAGTTCATAGTGATACTCCTTTTCGAGGCTGTCTAAATAATTCCTAGATACAATTTCTTTGATTCCCTTAGCAGTGAATTCGTCCAATCCCCAACGTATAATAGCAATACCATCAGATAGTATTATCTCCAACTTCATAAAATGACCATTTGAATCGTATGATACTTTTATTATTCTGAGATTCTTATGATTGAAATACATATTGAACCTCCAATATCTATCTACTATTTACAGGCAATTGCAGGATTTTCTTTGATCCCTCTTTTACAATCAATGTCCCATCCAGCATTTCTGCCATATTGATTTTATCCATTTTATTTAATATTTCCCTGTCTAATCCAAGAACGAGTATAAATTCTCCCTCACTATCACTCTCCAAGTACGCAGGACCTTGAATACCATTATTCGGATTGCGATCAAAGATATCTTTTCCAAGCAACTTTTCTAAATCCTCATTTGGTTTAAACTCCAACTGGATCATTTTGCTGTTACTTCCAATATGGCTGCCGTTATTAAGTATTAAAAATGTGTACTCCAAATAGTACTCTGGAATAACGGGCTCTTCACCTTCAGGAGTATCGGAATTTATCATCTGTGGGGTATCAGTAACTATTGCGTGTGAACTAATCAGTTCCAATTGATAGTCTTGATTTGAACAACCGATAATTATTAGAAATAAAATAATAATAAATACTACTTTATGAATAGAAATTCCCCCCATCAAGTCATAACTCCAGAAACTCCACCAACTCATCCAGTGTCCCTATAAACTTCTCAACCTCAGGCAGATGATAGAAGGTGCTCGTAGTCGAAAAATTGTAGATTGACTGATCAGGAGAGTAGAGAATGATTTTTTTGTTGAGACCAAGAGCAATCCCCAGTTCAATGTGGCTCCCTTTACCCCCTGGCAGTATTACGACTACAAGATCGGCTTCTGCGACTGCGTCCTTTTCCAGCTGTCCGATTTGTTTCAGGTCTTCCAGTGTTGACGCTCTTACGTTTTGTGTCCAATCGTATGTATGGATATTGCCCAATCTTTTTAATTTTCCGCTTATGTAGCGGACTTGATCTATATTTTTGAAGCTTGATGCAACATAAAACTTCATGATAGCCTCCCTAGATACTTTGCGAAATTTCTACAATCGTTTGAATAACATTCTTCACTTCTTCACTGTCCCTGATCACGAAGAAATGCTCTGACTCTCCTTCTGTCGGATCTGGCACAAACTCAGTCTCCTGACGTCGCAGAACTTCTTCAAAGGTGGATGCGCTTCTGAAAATATTGGTATTCCGCTCAGTATGCGACACTCGCGCCCGGAGGACATGATCAGGGATATCGAAATGGACGAGAATGCGCACGAACTCTACTGAAGGGAATAGCTCATTCAGAAGATATTCTCTTCCTTTTTTATACCGGTTGGAATTACAGATGATCAAGTGGGAATCCGTCTGCTCTTTTGCATAGTCGACAATCAGCCGAGAGATGGCGTGTTTGAGCGTATTCGGTCCTTGTTTTGGCTGCAGGTTCCTGTAATAGGTGTTGATAAATACTGCGTGGTTATCCTGATCCATTACAATAGAGTTGTTCAGCTCTTTTTCTAGCAGTCTGGCAAAAGTAGATTTACCACTGTGCGTTTTTCCTACGGTAAGAATCATTAGCCGTTTCATAAGGCTGCCTCCTTTGTTACATAAAATTAACTGAGTAAGACATTACCCAATCATCAAATGCAAAACTTCATCCAGTCGGCAAATGCTTGAACACTGATAAAAATTCTGCATCCTCCCGGACATCACTAAACTCAGGCTGCTCCAAAAACATATGTATATACCTTGATCGCAGTCCACCATTACCGGTTATTTTATTCTCGGCCATTCTAAGGTGGTGTAATGTTTCTTCTCTGTCTTTAAGCTCAGCCCAAATACATATGGCATAGAAGAAATGAGTGACTCCGGTTCCTTGATACTCAATGGCTTTTTCGAAAAGCTTTATTGCTTGCTCGTATCTCTTTTCCCACATTAAACATGTGGCTATGTCATGTGCCATATCACAGACTTCATCAATATTATCACTGAGCCCCTTTTCGTTTTGATCAAATTTAATTTCGATCTTCAAAACTACTTTGTTGACTAATTCCTCATATTTATCCATTTCCTTTTTTCCTACATATGTTTCCAACATGTATGTAACATAACGGATATAGAACTTGTCATAATCCGACCACATTTCGTCCTCATGCAGGATATCATGATACTTCTGGATTTCCTTAAGTGCCTGTTCATAATCTTTGCGTTCATATGCACACAGTCCTGCGGCAGTTTCAACAAGTAGAATCCTCGAATGGCGATTGGTTTCTGAAGGAGTGATCCTTGTCAATATGTCTTGATAAATGGAAAACCATTCTTCTGATTTACCTTCGTGAAACCATCCTACGGCCTGTGTACTGTCATACATCACTTTAATCCAATATTCAGGGCCGAGATTTTCTCTTGACCATTCTAAAAATTCACGCTGCTCTTCTATCATATCTTCATAATTCTTTAAAAGAGCCAAGTTGTCCACCATCTCCCATTTAGCCCAGAAGCAATCAGTTAGAGATTCAAGACTTCCATTTTCCAAATATTTTCTCATCAGTTCTACTCTCAACTGTAATCCCCTGTCACCTAAGTATCCATAAATCTCATGTCCCAATCGAACACTGTCAATTGAATAACTTGAATCGACTATTTCCTCCTGAACGAACTCAAAGGCCTTTAACAACAGGTCTTCATTATCTTTAGTTGGATTTTCCCGGTTAAATTTCTTATATTCTTCCAAATAATCAATCGCTTTCATAAATTGGATCTCCTTTTAAATAGACTACTCATTAAGCCAGAAAATCTGACACATATTTACTTGTAATAAGGCACATATCCTGACTTTTCCACTAAGGTCTGTCCTTCTTCTGACTTCATCCATTCCAAAAATGGTACGAGATTTGGATTCGTTGTTGTCGAAAGGTGTACAGCATAAAATGGACTCACAAAAGGATAGGTATCTTGTTGGATGGATGTTATAGAAGGAGACACTCCATTGATCGCTAGATGTTTAATCTTGTTATTTTGCACCATAGATTCCGAGAAGAAGCGAAAGGAGAAACCGATTGCGTTTTTCCTATTTTCATAGTCCAAGGTTTCTTCGATGATGCCTCCCATTCCCGTTACATGTTGATCTTTGGGTGCTTCCATTAATCGTTTGGTTCCCATCACTTTCATAAGCATTTGTTGACTTCCGCTGTCTTCCGGTCGTTGAAATGCCAATATGGGCTCATCTTTCCCGCCAAGTTCTTTCCAATTTGTAATTTCCCCTGCATATATTTTTTGAACTTGCTCTAATGTTATATCACTTACTGGATTATCCTTATGTACAAAAAAAACGAATGATTCTTTTCCTATTGGAGTTAACACCAACTGAACATCTTTAGATTTTGCAAGGTCTTGAATTGTACCCGGTGGCTCTGGTGCAAAGATAATGTCACTTTCTTCTTTCAATAGATTCGCCCAAGCTCCGGAAGTTTGTGTTGATTGCACCTCACTATTTGCTGAGTCATAAGATCCTTTTGGATAAACGGCTTGTGCAAATGCAGAAAATACCGGATACAATGCAGTCGATCCGTCAAGCTTCAGTAAAGGTTCCTCCATCTTCAATGAAGCAGATTTATTCAATTTTGCTACCAAAGAATCCTTTACAAATGGTTCATAATCTGAGAGGTCTACATCTTGTGTACTCATAACTTGCAAGGATCTAAGATGCCACCCCTTCACATTCTCATAGGCAACAAATAAAATAAAACAACTGAATAAACCGATAAAGCTATACCTTACAGCTTTTTTTGAAAACTGTTCCCATACCAGCAGGTTCGCAAATATCAATAGCATGAGGACAAATGCGGCTACCACTAAACTATATTGCTCTTTTTCCGTTGACAACAATGTCATAACCGTAGCATAAAAACCTACAAATAAAATAATTACCGATATTATAAAAGACCCAATAACCCTCATGGACTTCCCCCTCTGTCTCTCTTTACCAATTATTTCAAATGATTATTCTGAATACAATATTTATTTTCAAAAAAAAAGGACCATCTTTAAGACATCTTAAGTCTTCGAGACAACCCTCATTTCTGGGAAATTTGCGGTAACAGGATAATAAACTCTGTACCCATCCCTTTTTCACTGTTCACAATTATTTTACCTTTGAAAGACCGGATTATTTGAAAGCTTACCATCATACCCAATCCTGTTCCCTTTTCCTTCAAGGAATAGAACGGAGATCCAAGCCTATCTAACTGTTTTTTTGTCATACCGATTCCTTGGTCTTTAATGGTGATTTTTATGGTATCATTACCCGTTGAAGAACAGGTAACCCAAACAGTTCCACCTTCTGGCATAGACTCTACCGCATTTTTCATTATATTAATCAAGGATTGGTTCAGTTTTTGAGGATTCGCATCTATCCAGCAGTTATCCTCTATATTCGTTTTGATTTCAACTTGATGGCTTATGCTATAGCCTTGTATGATATTAATGACTCGCTCCAACTGGTATCCTGCGTTTACTTTTATATTGTTATTTATGGCGGGTTTTCCCAACATAAGGAATTCGTCGATTATCTCATTTGCACGATCTAACTCTTCAATGGATATTTTTATATAATCCTTCTTACTTTTAGACAGCTCTGGATCGTTCAGAAGCTGCAGAAATCCGCGAGTAACCTGCATCGGATTTCTGATTTCATGAGCGAAAACACTAGACAACTCACTGACTACACGCAATTTTTCCGAATTCAGCAGCTCTGAACGCAGCTGATGGATCTCCCTGATTGTTTCCATTAACATTGTGAAGATCCATGTAACTGCCACTACAAAGAAAAGATGAATAATCTGCACTTTCACGTCATCTATTGAAAAGCCATTTAGAATACCAGATGAAGTAAGGCCAATCAGACAGTAGTAAAAGGCTAGCCCCACCGCAATTTTAACTCTATTATCTTTATTCGAATTTGCAAATGATTTTTGATAGAACAAAATGACAGGCAGTGACAATAATAAGACTAGAACAGTAGTGTAAAATCCAATGCTGATGCCAGAATAAAGGCGATATAGGATAACCAGGACAGAAAGAAAGACTCCTGGACGAAATCCGAGGTATAAGGTTGCAAATAAAAGCGGAATAAATCTTAAATCCAAACGGGCATCCTGACCGAAAGTTAGTGGAAATGACATGCATAATAGGATGGATATCCCCCATAAAAAGGTCATTAGAACGTTTTTGTTTTGATCACCCTTAACCTTCTCCGTAATAAATGTGAAATAAATAAATATAGGGATTACCATAAGCGTCAATTGCAGCAAGAAATCTTTTATTATACTCATCTTCGTACCTTTCTCATTTTTTATTCCATTTCATAGCTGTTTGGTTAGGACAGAATAAAAATTTGTAATTCTTCCACAATTATACTTTATAGGTATCAAAATTTGTCGACTTTTTTCTTGAATTTCACAAAAAAGAGCTCACCTATTTTTCAGATAAACTCCTTTCTGTAGCATTTATATTTTCATTCGCTATCCAAATTAAATAGACTCGTTCTTCCCTCTTGTTCTAACTAAAAAATACGCTGTGATCCACGAAGTAATCGGTATAATCAGGGCAATACCGATTCCGGCACAGAGTATGGTGATGATTTCCACACTAAATACTTTGGAATTTACGATTTCTCCGACTGAATATGATAATTCCTTTAACCATAAAAATAAAGCGATATAGCCACCAAAGAAGGCGAAGAATAGTGTATTCGTATTGGTGCCCAAGATGTCCCTGCCGATACTTAACCCAGAGTTGAATAAAGCTTTTCGGCTTATGGTTGGATTATGAAAAAATATTTCACGCATGGGAGAGGCAACGGCTATGGCTACATCCGTGATTGCTCCAATCGTGCTCATAATAATCATGGATGCTCCGATTTTCACAAAATCCACACCAAGATACATGGAGAACATGCTGATTTCCTCAATTTCTTCTTTACCAAATCCCTGGATCATGGATTTATCTGCCACTATGACGATAAATAATAGTAAAATAACAATCGTGATAATCGTCGACAGGAAAGCTGCTTTCGTTTTAAGGTTCACTTCATTAATGAAAAACAACGTAATACAACTAATCACTGCAGAGGCAATCAGAGTTAATATGATCGGATCTGCATTGGGATCTGTCATAAATAGTATAGTAAAAAAGAGAACACCAAAATTTAGTATTAAAGCGATAAAAGACCGTGCTCCTTTTCTTCCACCAACGAGTACCATTAATAGGAATAAAATAGCTGCCAGTACGAGTAATACATTCATAATCGTGCCCTCTTTCGATTAACGAAAAAAATAGATATGTATAGTCCTATCGGTATCGTTAGTACGATGCCGATTCCGCCGGCCAAGGCACGGGCCATTTCCAATGAAAGGTTGATAGAAAGTGTTATTCCAAAGGGAAAATCATTCATAAGATACAAAATAAGCATTGGAATAGACCCACTTATATAGGCAAAAAACAAAATATTTGTCATCGTCCCCATAATATCTTTCCCTATTTCCATGCCTGAAGCTTGAAGTGCTTTTACTGATATGTCGCGCTTTTCTTCATACAATCCAAAGATGGAAGAGGACATGGTAATGGCTACATCCATAACAGCTCCCAATGATCCTATCAATAATCCCGCCATAAACACCATCTGAGGAGGACTGGTCAGAAATTGCATTTCTTCATATCGAAGCCCTTTTTCCTTTGTCAACCACATTACCAGAAATGTAATCAAGAGCGAAAAAAAAGTTCCCAGTAACGTAGAAACAATCGCTGCAAATGTCTTTTCATTAAAACCGTTCACCAGTAATAAGGATATTACCGTAAACAATATGACACTTATCCCACATATAAATAACAAACTTACATTTGACGAATGCATAAAAATGTCCAATACAACTGATATCAATATTGCATTCACCGCTAAACTGACGATGGAAAAAAAGCCTTGCCTCTTTCCAACGATAAGTAAAACAAAGACAAAAATCCATGCCACAATCAAAACGTGGGTATCTCTTTTGACTCCTGCGATGGTTCCAGTTAATTGTGAACTTTTTGCTTTGTTTGCATCTATGGAAACAAACAGTTCATTTCCTACATGGTTTTCCTGGTCATAAGCCCCGGATAAAGAATACTTATTTGTTAAGTGGATGATTTCCCCTTTATGATCACCGTTTTTCACTTTAGCAATTATCCCCTGTGTTGTTAGAAGATCCTTATTATTAAAGGAATCAACCACTTCTTCTTTATCTTTCAGACTTGTTTCAATTACTTCTACTATCGGGTCGTCATAAAATGAATGATTGTGGTTAACAAATATAACCGAAGATATAAAACAAACCCCTAAAAAGGCATACAAGAAAATATGATTGCTCACCACTTTTTTGAATTTATTCACTTTTAATATAGTTCCTTCCACTCTTTAGTTATCAACAGTCGAGTTCCATTTCTCACTAAATACTATCTACATATTTTGCATTTTGAATACTCCTATTAATATATCAACATTTCTTCCCTATTGAAACTTTAAGGGTGAGTCAATCTTCACTGAAGAAATGCAAAAATAAAAAAGCAGTGGAGTTCATGATTGAAATCGCACTGCTTTTTACATGAAACGTTTTGTAACATTGATCATCATCTATTCCACCGGAAGTTTTCTCTTTACCTGCTTTAAAGTAGCAACTATCAGAAAACTAACAATCACTAACAAGAGCCAAGAACTTACCTTTCCTAGATGAACGAGACTCCATGCTTCGGTTTGGTTTGGATATTCCCATGCCCCGAAGAAAGTTGCAATATTTTCCGCGATCCAGATGAAAAATCCGATAAGAACAAATGAAAGTGCGATTGGCATACGATATCGAGTCCCACTTATCTCGTAGATGACCCATGATTTCCAAAAGACGATGATAACAAGTGCGGAAAGCCACCAACGAATGTCCACCCAAAAATGATGGAAGAAAAAATTCAAATATATCGCAGCAGCAAGAGGAACAACCGCAATAAACGGTGGCCACTTCACCAGGTCGACATTAAGCCTTCTCCACGCCTGGCAAAGATAACTCGCTACACTTGCATACATGAATCCGCTATACAAAGGCACACCGTATATTTTGGAATATCCTTCATCAGGATAGGACCAGGAACCCATATGTACCTTGAAAAGCTCAAGCGCAAGACCGATAAGGTGAAACAAGGTGATAACCTTCAGTTCATCCCGTGTTTCAAGTCCGGATCGGACCATCCACCACTGCATCAATAGGCAGATGATGAGCAGCCAGTCATAGCGAGGCAGCAGGGGCAGCGGAATGATTTGTGTAATAGCCAAAGAGGCAAAAATAACAACAGGAAACAAACAGGATAGTGCCTGTTCCCAACCGAAGCGGACGAGCTGTGTTATTCCTCTTAAGAACCATTGTTTTTCCTTTTTCAAAACAATCTGATGATCCATTTTTCATCCCACCCTCTCTGAGATTCCTATATTGTTCTTCTATAAGTCTTTACTTAAGGTCAATTACATAATAATACATTATTTATTGATTAACAATAAATAATTATTGATTTTTGCAAATAACATGTTATTTATCAACAAAAAGGCATTCCTCATAAAATAGGAATGCTTTTTTTTACATACAGACTTTTTTATCTGTAAGTAACGTAATCAATTATTATTTGTCCCGCAACCAAGAATCAATTAGTGATGGTGGCCACTGCCTTCGTGATCACTTTCCTCCTCGACGCTCTCTACACTTCCAAGAATTTCGTCTATTTCCTCCTGGGTGAAGTCACCTACAACCAATTGCTTGGTGGGCATCACATGCATGTCACGTGCCGTTACATGGGATTGAATCCGATAGATTCCCTTTTTTTCAAAAGAATGCTTCACTACGTATACCCCATCACCATTATGTTCTGCATCTATGAGATCACTGTTTTCTTTTCCTTGCTCCACATTCCAGATCTCGATCTGCACTTCCTTGGCATCCTCCACATTTTCGTCCCCCTGTGTAACATGGGTTCGAATGACGATTTCCTCCTCTATTTGTACGTCAGCAGGAAGTTCAGTTTCCACCTTTACCACTTTAAGAGTAGTTTTCTCTTCAGGTGCACTCGTACAACCGACCAATAAAAGAATCGGAATCAATACTGCTCCTAATTTTTTCATCTTTCTCACGCCTTTCTTATCCTAACCATGCTTTCAATCTTTTTATTTTGGTAAACACCAATTTATCCAAGAGGAGAACCGCAATAATGGATATCCCCACAAGCGGCATGACAAGTCCCAGTAGTAGCATGATAATGGTAACCGTTCTTTTAATTTTGATGTCCACATGTTTGCCTGGTGCACCACTTCCATTTACCGGCTTCCTTTTTCTCCACATGATAAGGGAACTGATCATCATCCCGATTAAGCCGATGCAAAGAATCAAACCAAGCAGTTGATTTGCCAACCCGAATAATTTTCCTTCATGAAGTGCAATACCTAGCGTGATCGCTTTTCCCATCAGCCCATAGTCCTCATATCGTACATCCGTCAATACCGCCCCACTATATTGGTCAACATGCAGAGTCGCATTATTAAATGGCTTGGTGTGGGAGGTGGAAATGGTGAATACGCCTTTTTCTCCCTGAGGCATGGAAATGTTATACGGCTTTTGCACTTCCCTATCTACTGCAATTGCCGAAACTTCATTTAAAGTCAAGGGAACATACTGATTACTGGCGGAAGCTGGTACCGGAATATTTTCCGCAGCCCATGGCACTTCCTCTGCTACCTCCTTTGTTACAGTCACCGATTCAGGCTTTTTACCAAAACTGAATGAAAATGCCGGATATCCTGTATTGGTAGACGTTGCCACTCTGTTGATCTGTTCTCCCATTACGCCGGACCATGGCAGGCCTGTCAGAATCAAAACCAAGAGTCCAAGAGATAGCCAGAATGCCGGGACTGCATGCATGTCCCGCCAGAAAACTCTTCCCTTGCTTCTTAATCTCGGGAGAACCGTCCCCCAGATGGAGGCACGGTTCCTTGGCCACCATATATATAAACCTGTGAGCAGCAGGATGAGGGCCTGCATGCAGCCAGCTCCACCAACCGATTGGCAATCGTCCCTCCTATCAGAAGCTCACTATGCAATTTCACAAAAATGGTCATCAGTTCTTCCTCAACCTGCATCTCTCCAAGGACCTTCCCTGTATATGGGTCTACAAAGACACTAATGGGCTCTCCATCTTGCATGGTTGAAAACTTCGTGCTTCTATTTTCCTCATCAAAGATGGACACTCTGGTTACAGCTAAGTTTGGAAATTCTTCACTTACCTTTTCCAGCTCTGCATTGACAGAAAGGCTTGTTTCCTTTGTCTCTTCCACAAAATAAAGATCCTTATATAAATAAGATTCTATTTGCGGCTTGAATAGATAGACCCCGCCGCTGAATGCCAAGATTATTAAAAAAGGAGCAAAAATGATGCCAGCATAGAAATGCCATCTCCATATGGTTTGGTAGATGCATGTCCTAGTCTGATTTTTGCCCTTTTGATGATTTGTTTTGTCTTCCATAAGCATACTCCTCCAACGGTTTTCTCTGTATGCTTATAGTTTGATTGTTAATTGTGAAGAAAGAATGAAGGATTTAAAAGATGAACAAAGGAATTTTCACCTTGACCACTGTCCCTTTTCCGAGCTGTGAATCAAGGATAATTTCCCCATTATGCTTGTGTACAATCTTTTGGACGATAGAAAGCCCGAGGCCTGTACCGCCACTTTTTCTTGTCCGGGCTTTTTCGACGCGGTAAAATCTTTCGAAGATATACGGCAAATCCTCTTTTGGGATGCCGATTCCTTCATCCTCTATTATCAAAACTCCTGAAGTATTTTCCTGGAGGACAGAAATTTTTATTTTTCCTTTTACAGGCGTATACTTTATGGCATTACTTAAGAGGTTATCTACCACTTGATCCAACCGCCCATAATCACCATTCACTATGACCTCTTCATCAAGATTGAACTCTGTTACGAGAATTTTTTCGTTCAGCTTCCACTCAAAACGGTTCCACACATCTTTCACTAGTTCGGAAAATATGATTGGCTCCTTGCTAATCAGATACGAATCTCCCTCAAGCTGGGCAAGATCCAACAGATCATGTACAAGCTGATTCATCCTGTCGGTTTCCTTTCGGGTAATTTCGACGTACTTTTCCAGTGTAATGATTCCTTCCCCCAGCGCCTCACCATACCCTTTCAGATAGCTGATCGGGGTTCTCAATTCATGAGATACATTCCCTAAGAATTCACGTCTGTTCCTGTCCACCTCTTCCAGATTGGATGACATCACATTAATAGATTTGCCAAGGCTTGCAATTTCATCCTCCCCACTAATGGCTATCCGGATGGAAAAATCCCCTTGGGCAATTTCTTTTGCAATTCTCTCCATCTGCTTGATTGGCTGCACGATTCTATTCGTCATTTTTCTTCCAATTAGAATTAAGAGCACAATGATCAGTAACATCCCGAAAAGAAGAAAGTTCCTAATTGGATGAAAGGCATCAGTGATTGCTGTTAGTGGCATGTACAGAAAGATGACGGCGTCCAATCCATCAGAAACTCTCAACGGAATGACGACTGCCCGTATCTCCTGATCCAATCCTGTATGATATTTCGTAAAAATCAGAGTTTCCCCTTTTAATAATTTCTGTCTTTCCGAAAAGGAAATAAGGTTCTCTTCTGCAAAAGAATCGAATGGCGCTCCACTGGCAAGCTGCATCGGGTCATTCGAAAAGATAATCGATGTTTCCGAGCTTTGTTCAATCCATTCCAAACGCTCCGAAAAAACATCCTGCGGGCTTTCATAATAGACCTCTTCCAGAAGACGGCCTTGATTTATAAGTGTATCGGTTTGTTTCTCGATATATAAGGTCTGATAGAGATAATTGGATACCACCACTACGAGCAGAATGGTCAGGACGGAAACAGAAATGATGGTCAACCAGATCCTATTGCGGATGGATAGCGGATTCATGCTTCATTCCTCTCAAATTTATAGCCGATACCCCATACTGTTTTGATATGGTCCCCTGCCTCCTTCAATTTGAACCTCAAGGTTTTCACATGTGTATCCACGGTTCGATAAGAGCCCTTTTCCGTATCCAATCCCCAAATCACATCATGGAGCTGTTCTCTGGAAAATACCTGTCCCTCATGCTCCATTAAAAATAGTAATAAATCATATTCCCTTCTAGCGAGGTTTACTCTTTCCCCGCTAACCTCCACTTGCCTTGCACTTTTTTGGACAGTGATGCCTGAATGGGAAAGCACATCAAAGAATGCTTGCTTGGTACGACGCAGCAAAGCTTCGACCCTGGCAAGAAGTTCTTTTGGGCTGAATGGCTTCATGACATAATCATCCGCTCCAAGTTTCAGACCCCTGACCTTGTCCCATTCTTCGCTTTTGGCGGTCAGCATCAGGATGGGAATCATATATTTCTCACGGATTTTTTTACAAGTTGTAAACCCGTCCATTTCAGGCATCATGACATCAAGAATAATCAAATCCACTTCATTCATATAAAGTGTATCGAGTGCTTCATCTCCATTCTCTGCATAGAGAACGTGATAAAACTCTTTACTCAGGTACATCCCAAGTAGTTCCCTCATTTCCGCTTCATCATCCACTACCAATACCCGTAAGGCGTTGTTCATTCCTCATCGCCTCCTTTGAATAGTAGAAAGGGACCATTAGAAATTTTATACCTGTTCATAATATTTACCTTATCCTGATTAACCATTAGTAGTTCGTCGCCATCCAGGCACGATATATACAGGCTTTGTTTGTCCGCAATCATATAGCTTGGATTGTCACAGACTTCTATTTTCTCTTCCACTTTATAGGTCTCCGCATTAATTTTTGTCAAGCTGTGATCCCCGTGACTAAGAACAAATAATGGAGAATCCGGAGAGTTTTGCAGGATATGAATAGGCATCAGTCCCGTATTCACAGACTTCATTTCCTTTCCTGTTTCCGGGTCATAGGCAAATACCTTTCCATTCATTTCTCCTGCTCCACCATGACCGCCTGTCCAAATGTAGGTGCCATCAAAGTGTAAGCCCTCAGGTCTTGCATTCACTGAAAAGGAACCCGTTACCTCATATGTGGCTGTATCCAAAACATACACTTCACCACTTCCTGAAGTAAGCACATATAACCTGTCACCATCCAGGAACATTTTAGAAGGGTATTCCCCAACCTCTATTTCCTTTACCGCCTTCTTCTCTTCCATATCTATCACACTAATCCTGTTCGACTTTCCATTTGCAGCATAAATTAGTCTGTTTTCCAGGTCATAAACCAACTCGATGACCCCTTGCTCAATGTCCACAAACGGCGTGATTTTACCATCTTTTATATTTATTTCAAACAGTTGCTCCTCTTCTTTAACAGACGCCAATAAATATCCAGGTTCTATTTCCACAATCGAAGAAAACCTGAAAGGCAAATTTGTTTTCTTCTGACTTCCATTCGTAATGTCCAAGGCGGTAATTGCATTCTCTTTTAAGTGAGTCACATAAATAGTTGACTCCGGGCTATCTATTTCAGGCAATTCGATATCAAACCTGGAGCATCCTGCCACTAACGCAACCAGCATAATCCCTACTAGTAAAAAAACATTTTTCATACTGTCACACTCCCAACCAGCATACTACCCATTATTTTACTCTAAAATTGTGAAAAATGTGTGAGGGAACAGAAAAGGTGATTCCTTTGAGTAGAATCACCTTTTTGGGAAATTATTAGTATCATATCTTATAACTCTAATTTGGAGGATAAAGAAAGTTAAGAGGATGTGATAAATTTATCAATTCATAAATATATACTATTTATTAGAGTTCATTATTTGATTATGTAGCTCCTTTAGTTGTCATTTTTTTCAGATAAGGTTCGATATAATTGCGGTTTGCCCTATTTAATCCCTCAGGCAAATCATTAATATTAAAATACTGCATATTCTTAGACTCCGTATAATCAATTTGAAGACTACCTTTAGCGCCAAATGTTAAATAGACGGCCGTTATGGAATACAACTCATCTCCGTTTGATAATTTTAAATAATACTCAGGTCCAGAACAAACAGTCAGCAGCTCCAATTCTCCAACTATGAGACCTGTTTCTTCTTCCACTTCTCTCCTTGCTGTATCTTCCAGGCTTTCACCTACCTCCATTAAACCACCGGGCAATGCCCAGCTTCCGTCTCTCCTTTGCTGCAATAGCAATTGATTATATTCATTTACAATTATTACGACTGAACCAGGTAGTAATAACGGCCTTTGCCCCACCAATTCTCTTAAATCCATCACGTAACTCATTTCCTATTCCTCCGTATTATTCTGAAATTTTTCGCGGTCATTAATCACGACAATGTCACCTATCAATTGGACAGTGCCATCCTCATGGACAATAAGCCCATCTCCGTCATTTCCAGCATAAACAGTTGTTCCAGCAGTTTTAGAGTATGAAAGAACTTCTCGCTTAAATTCGTCATTCCAGCGATTGTAGTGAGGTAAAAACTCAAAATCCACAAAGTTCAATGTATCCATTTCATCTTCAATAGAATCACCTATAAACAGTTGAAACAAATTCGCAGACTTTCCTAATTGTACAGCTCCTCCGCTCACACCAACAATGATTCCACCTTTGTCAAAGTAATTTCGTAAAACCTTATCCATCTTGCGTTTTTTAATTGCCTCTCTAAAATCAATTGGGTTTCCTGCCGAAAGATGAAGGATGTCACAACTGAGCAATTCTTTAATCTTCAATGGATCGAATTCACTGTAAAGGTCAAAAAACATAAAGTGCTGGATTCCGTACTCAAGATAATATTGTACCTTTGTATGGAAATACTTTTTTTCCTTGTCTTCCGTAGATGGTATGTAGCCTATCTTTATATTTTTTGGCTCCATACCAGCAAAAAGTAACTCATCCATTCTTACATTCCCTGGAGACTCCTTTACTTGGTCACTATAAAAGAACAGCTTCCCCATGTGATCACCTCTTTGCTAATCCATATTATATATATCCGACTTACATCTAGAAATAAATAACAAAAGGCATCAATCCTTCTGGATCAACGCCTCAGCTAACAAGACAGAACTTAACTTTCCCCTATCCACCCTCACGAAACGAAAATCAATACCTGGAAGTAAGTTGTTTGAATACATTGTAATTCTGTAACATTACTGGGGTTTAAGTTGTAAAATGAGGCCTCGAACCTCAAGGGTTACCCCGTAACCCCTACCATTGATGCAACTTTTACCTGCTGCAAGGTTTGGTATTCGCCTTTTCGTGTTCGCTACCAGCTTGCTTTTACTTTTCTATTAAATCAGTTTTCCAATTGAGCTCCTGTATCTTTACATCAAGCAGCCTGTACTTTTGTGATAATTCATCAACATGCTTTTGTGTATCCTTTACTTGGATGATTGTCACATACTTAATCTCAGACCTTGAATACCGGTCATGGCGCTCGGTCGCCTGCTCTATCAGCTCGCTGTAAATCTTCCTTTCCTGGCCAATTATGTCCCTCGTTGTCAATGCGTCAGATAAAGAATGTGACTGATCTATCTTGGTATGTAGATTGGTTCTATTTATATCTTGAATCAGCTTCTCCAACTTTACCAGGAGTTCCGTCAATTCCTCCACTAACATTTTTGGCTCCTCATTAGGTAGGTCGCCTTCCTGGACCCTTACATTTTGGATCAGACGATGCTTCAACTGCTCCACTCTTTTCTGGTAATCTGAACGCAATATTAGTGCCTCTGCTAATTTCATGGAAATCCCTCCTTTGTACCTCACCTAATCTATTTTCCGTAATACCTTACGCATAATTCTTCTATTTTACTTCAACATAACTTCAATAAAATGGGTAGTAATTCCTTCTTAAATAGCACCAGAATTGTAAAAAATTGTTGCTTAATCGAATTTCACGAATGATACTAAATCCCCTTTATCACATGAAGAAAATTCATTCCTTTCACAGAAAGCTCTTACATCCGCTAAATCATTGGTCAAAAGGACTTTTTGTCTGTCATCTGAATACTTTGATAGAAGCATTGAAAGAAGTTGAGATCCGACTCCACTGTTACAGTACGCTTTCATCACTAAAATTTTTCCGTCCCCAACCGCTCGGATCAGCCCTATCAAACTACCATTATCCCAAGCTGTAATTACTTTAAGAGAGCATAGTATTGCTTCCATCATCCTAAGTATCAATCGTGTAGGAGGTCCAATTTGCATCATCATACAAGGATTTTACTTCCTGAATTTCCAGGTATGCAGACTTTTTAAATTCGATTGTCATACTTACGCCACTTTCTATTTCGCTTTTTTAAAAATCTATTTGTATCCTAAAACTTTTCCTGTCATATTTTCTTTCGGTAAAATGCCCATAATGCCAGTCCTGAACCAATCATCACCGATTACATATACATGTCCCTTTGGAACCATAATCTCTTCTTCATTTATACTTTCGAGGAATTCTATTTGGTTTTTTACATTCTGTTCGATATATGGTTCCTCAAAGTCACCTTGTTTCAACTTGTTTTTCAACTCATTTAGGTCCATTCCTAACCGGTGTCCACGTCCATAGAAGGAATCGAGTCGTTTTCCGTTTATATAAATTTGCGCGTTGGAAATTTTGACTTTTTCCCCTTCCAAGGCAATGATTCGGGTAAAACCTTCATCTTTCTTATAAGAAACGATATCCCCTCTTTTTATTTGATTTTCTTCATAGTACCTATTCTCCACCACTATCTCCTTGTCAAAAAAGTCATGGTTTCCCCGGTCCATTTCATCGTTCTTAGCATAGATAATTCTCATATCTGAAGTGATGTTTGAAACCTGTTCCATTTCCAGTCCTGTCTGTTGGTCAGTAATCACATCCGTAGTTTGTTCTGAACATCCAGTTAATAAGATCAATATGGCTAAGACGGGAACTATGAATCGTATAATCAAATAAATCGCCTCCTTGGAATTATTTTACTACATAACAGGATAAATTTTACAGGTATTTATTACAATTTTCTGAACTTAAAAAATGTCCAATAGTTCATGGGAAAATAATGAAAAGATTCCATTGACAATGATTCTCATTAAGATTAATATTCTTATAGATAAGATTGAAAATGATTATCATTATTACTTATAAAAGGGGAGAATTTCTTTGAAAAAGCTATACATACCGTTCCTGCTATTATTTGTATTTGTTCTTAGTGCGTGTGGGAATAACGAGGCAGCAGACGCCAATCAAACGACTGAATCGGAAAAGGAAACCATTACATATCAATCGGAAACTGGCCCTGTGGAGGTTCCGAAAGATCCGAAAAGAATCATCGCCCTTTCCAACGGCCCAAATGTCCTCGCATTAGGCGGCAATGTGGTGGGAATTGATGAGTGGACGAATATGAACCCTCTATTTGAAGAGAAACTGGAGGGCGTGGAAGTCGTTTCGGATGAAAATCTGGAAAAGATTATCGAGCTCGAACCGGATCTGATCATTGTAGGATCCTGGATGAAAAATATTGATAAGTTAGGCGATATCGCACCAACTGTTGTTTATACATGGGGCAAATTGGATTACTTGACCCAGCAGGTGGAGATTGGAAAACTATTGAACAAGGAAAAAGAAGCAAAAGACTGGGTAGATGATTTCACTGTACGAGCAAAAGCATCTGGCGAAGAAATTCGTGCAAAAATTGGCGAAGACGCAACCGTATCTGTGATTGAAAATGGCAATAAAGAGTTTTATGTTTTTGGAAACAATTATGCACGCGGGTCAGAAATAATCTATCAGGCAATGGAACTGAAAATGCCAGAGAAAGTAGAGGAAATGGCACTTGAATCCGGGATCTACACCTTCTCTGCCGAAGTCCTTCCTGAATTTGCCGGTGACTATATCGTCCTAAGTAAAAACCCGGATAGCGATAGCTCCTTCTTGGATACCGATACGTGGAAGAATATACCTGCAGTAAAAAATGGCCAAGTTATCGAAATTAATAGCAAAGCATCCACTTACAGTGATCCGATCACTCTCGAGTACCTCTTAGAAATATTCGAAGAGTCGTTTCTTAAGAATTAGATAAAAAAATGGGACCTCTTAAATTTAAGAAGGTCCCTTTCAAATTTCGGTTTTTGACATTGATTCATAGTTATTCAGCCATCCATGCATATAGAATATCCGGCAAATTTTCTTCATTTTCATGTCCTCTCCCTACAATTTCAAAGCCATTCCTCTCGTAAAATTGTTGTGCTTTCCTATTTATTTCAAATGTAAATAATGTTAAACTTCCCGCAGATTGTTCTTTAGCTTTTTCAAGTAATCTTTTCCCAATTCCTAAACCTTGATAAGCGATATGAATATATAACTGGCTAACATGTGAGTCATTATAGGCAATTATCCCAGCCACTTTTTCGTCCACTAACGCTATATCAATGTTAAATTCTTTAGGTAAGATATGATTTAAAAAGTAAATATGACTCTCAAAACTATGAGGCTCTTCCACACCAATGGCCTTGTACTTACTATCTCGCCACATCTTTACTGTTTCTTCTGCATATTTAGGGGCAAAAGAAATGATAGACATTTTATCTTGGTTCAACTGACTGTCACCTTTCGTCTTCCTAAGTCTTTATAATACAATATGTAGTCTTTTGGACACACCCACTCCCATTTGTTACGAAAGAATATGTGCTTCATGTACAAAATTCTCACAAGCCCATTTACCTTCCCTCTTAAAGGAATCTATTACGTTTGTTCGGTCCGACGGCGGTTGATCTATCCACTCCAGCAAAGTACTAATAATAAGTTTTTTATCAGGGAAATGGTGGAGGAATATTTCTGCTTGCTCGTCAAGCCGTGTCGACCAAATCTGAGAACGCGCCATTACCATTGAATAGTATGTTCGAATCAGTTTCCTAGAGAAGCCTTGCGCAATTGTTTCAAACTCGACCACAGAAGAATTTGCTAACCGATTTATTGTCCGATTAAGAACTTCACAAATATCACCATTGAAGCTTATAGCTATTTCCGGTATAAGTTTATATGGACCGAATCGCCTACGCAAATCTTCGCCGTGCACACAAACACAGAGTTCTTTTCGTAGTAATTAGCCGGATCGAGTGCATAGTCGTAATAAGCGACAGCAATTCCTACTTCACGAAACATGGAGCGATATCTTTGAGACAATTCACTAGCAAGGTTCTTTAATTCAGAAGATTGATCGTGATTCAGATTACTATCAAACAATGCGAGAAGGTCCAAATCTGATTTGCCTGGCAAAGCATCACCTCTCGCTACACTACCGTACACATAAACACTGTGTAATTTTCGTGGAAACAACTTCTGAAGTCTCTCGATTGACTCATTTATACACTGCATATAATCATGTTTGATTTTGTCTAAACTAACGTCACTTATAATAAATCCGTTATCGTCAAGACCAGAACCTTCTCGTAGACTTTTCAATCCAATATCCCCCACCTCAAAAGTTGCATCTAATGATTTCACAAAAAACGGGCTTACCATACAATGATAAGCCCCCTTCATGTGAATGTTTTACTTAATTAATTCCCACTTAATAAATCCCTGATCTATGCCGGTTCTTGTCATCCCCAATTTTTCCAGTACTCGAATGGATGGGATGTTATCTTCCTGACACTCTGCTACAACCTTATTAACTTTGTTAGAAGCTTGGCTGAAAATGTGAATTATCAGGCATCAATTGATAAATTCAGTTTTTAATAAATATACAACGTCACATTCTTCTAGCTCGTTCATATGAGCTTCAACATCTTTGTAGAAATCCTTGGTAAGTGAAGTCATATCTCCTGTACTTGAATAACAAATACTAGCCAATACAACCTCTCCATTTACTTCTGTTATTTCATCGGGAAAGCTGCTCCATGTACTTGACATCTTTTCCAACTTATCTGAATCTGTATCAAAATTGCTTAACGAACTAAAAGTGTCATTACTGCTTATTCCAATATTAAAAGTATGATGCTTTTGACTTTCCTCTTTTTTGGAGGTAGTAAAAATAATGTAGCCTGTTTTTTCTACCATCGAGGTTAAATCACTTATTTTATCTTCTACCAGTTCGCCAAATTCATATTTTTCAATCCATACTCTTACTTCTTTTTTTTCATTTTCAATATTGAAATCGAATACAAAGGATTTATCTGAGGTAGTCGAGAGTATTGCGTTCTCTTTCTCTGATAGTTTCTCCACAGAAACGGTGTTGGATTTTGATACAGCTTCGTTACTACATGCACATAGAGTAAGTACCAGCATAGCTATTGAGATTAGTTGAATAAAACTCTTCATAATTTTCCCCTTATCATCTATTATGTATTTTTGAGATAATTCTCTTGCAATATCCCATAAACCGCACAATCCTTATATTGATTCTTAGAGTTTCGGATCATGTGGCGGATTACTCCCTCCTGTACCATGCCAACCTTATTCATTACCCTCCCAGAAGCTGGATTGTCCGTATTATGTGCAGCAGAAATCTTATGTATGTTCATATGCCTGAACCCAAATTCCACAACAGCTCCCAAAGCTTCTGTCGCATATCCCCGATTCCACCAATTGTAACCAAGCGAATAACTGACTTCACAGTTTCCCGTAGTATCATCAAAATCATACAAATCCATTTCTCCAATCAGCTCACCACTGGATTTGAGTTCAACCGCCCAGTAACAAAAATCCTTATTGTTATATCCTTTAACAATTTTCTCCACCCTCTCAGATGTTTCAGAGACGGTTCTATGTGCTGCATTGACTCGATTGTCACTCACCCGTTCGTCCGAAAGCCAATGGTCGAAAACACTTTGCGTATCGCTAAGTTCCATCTTTCGAAGAATCAATCGATGAGTTTCAATAACTGGTGTCCCGGTAAAGTTAATCATTTTGCCGCTCCTTTGCCATTCTTACCTGTCTTAACCTTTTATCATTCCGAAGAAATCAGTAGCAAACATGATTAGCATGAAAGTAATAATAAAGAGTAATTGAAAAATCGTGAATAGATAAGCATTTTTATTTTTGGCGTATTTCCACTCTATAATAGCTGTAGCTATTTCAGTTATGATGATAAAGAGAAGCAGTAAAAAATATGTTTCCAAAAACCAATAACCTTTGGAGAAGTCCTTTAGTACATTTGTGAAATATCCAATAAGCATACAAACAACAATGGTTATTCTGATGGCCCAATCAATTTTTTTATGTTTTTCATTGATATGGTTGTATGAAAAGAATTTTTTCTTCTCCACTTTCAGAAACTTTCTTATCATTGATTTATATAAATACACCACGACTCCGAATATGGATAACACCAATAACAGTTTCAGCCAAAAAAACGGTTCTATTCCGTAGTACATATGCACTCCCCACTCCTTCCAACTTCATCCAATATATGTACGAAAGTGGAACCTTATGGGTTTCGAATTAATTATCATTTAAACAACTAATTTAGACCAAAATAGCTCACGTTAGTTAAAAGAAGTGTTAATTAATCATCTACTACTTCAATCAAATCGGTATGAATTTTAACAAAATAGGCTTCTAAATCTTTCTCTAACTTTCCATTAAGATTGTAGTATTCATCATTCGCTTTTCCAATGACATGGTAAAACTCATCTTCTTCAATCTTGGCATTTTCTAGATCCAGATATAATCTCCACATTTTGTGCCCATATTTCTTCTCAATAATTGCATAGTCATATGCCCCAATCTTTTCAAGGATACCTATTAGCTCATTCAAATAACTATCAATCCCAACCTCTTCTATATACCATTGAAACCAATTTAATAAGCTTTCGTGACCTCCACTTTCCAACTCGGAATAGTAATGATAGACAATATATGCCTCATTATAATTTTTTTCTTCATTTGATTGTTCATACTCACTAAGCACACCAATAACTGCGTTCCATATATCGTTATTATCCAATAAATCTTTTCTTTTCACTTTAGCTTTCATAGAGACCTCCTACATTTCATAATCAACATTCCTGGCTTATTCCCCAATTAAAGGGGTACAATCCTTAAAAAATAATCACTCTTCATATTCCTCTATTTTTTCATCTAGAAATTTTTCAATATCACTTAAAACCCCATCATATTCATAAATAATAAACATGTCTTCAGCTATATATAAATTATGAGCAGTCATATCAAACATTTCTGTTTTCTTTATAAAATTATCTCTTGCGAGTTGGGCCAAAGCATTGCTCGGATACTTATAGATATGTAAGAAGTCATCACTTGTAATTTGCAGATGGTGGGGGCGTTTTCCTAATATTCTGGTGTCAAAGGTTGAATTTTCATTTATAGATACTTCTTTAAATTCAATGTTCTCTTCGGCTAGAAAATCTTTAAACCTATCGATATTTCCTTTAGAAAAGTAGAGAGTTACGAATAATATACTGAAGATTATAAGGAGGATAGGGATAAACTTCTTCATTTGTATCCCCTTTCGCTAAACTTTATTTCAGCTAGCACAAGTGTTAATTTCGTTTTGTATTTAGTTTAATATTACTTTGTAGCGAATTGATTGGAAAAAGGATATAGCGCCAAAATTCGCCTTAATTCGTGATCAATCGTTTGAATCTCACTTTGCCCCACCGTTTCTGTAAACAGTTCTTTCAAAATTATGGCTGCCGCCTCCAACTTTTCAACGGTAATTTGATCTGGATAGGTGGAGAGATATGTTTGGATGAAAGAAGGGTTTAGCGTTTCATATGCCTTGAACTGGTGAAGTTTTTTATTTTCGTTACTTGCCTGGATTTGCAGGGTGTAGTCCCTCATTGTCTCAAGCATCTTTAGTGCATAGATCAGGTTATTCCGGTGAAGCTCTTTGTACAATTTCATTGCGCAGTAGAAGAATTCAAATACCACGTCATCTTGGACGGCATATTTAAATAATTTATGATTAAAGCGTTCATTTTCCAATTTCATCTTCTCGGATACTAAACCGGTTTTATCAAAGACAACCTTCCACAACGGTGATTTCACACTTAGCAGTTCTGTCGGAACAATGGACACATTGAATTCCAGGGAGTTTCCCATGAAAACGATGATAAGAAATATATTTTCTCTGAGTTGCTTTTCTTTTATGTAGAGCGGGTTAAAATTACGGAAGGTCCGATATACGAGATTTTTTGTTTCTTCTACATCCTCTACTCTTGCAGTACACACCATCAAATCGATATCTGAATGCATATCCTTATACCCGATCACACCTGAGCCCAACTGAATGATACCTTCTATCAAGCTAGCAGACTGCAATTTCTCTATTGTGCTAGTAAAATAAGTGTCCCTATCCTCTGAACTGTACATGATCCACCTCTTATGCGTTATCAATAACCTTATTTTACCACATCCGTGTTGTCAGAATAAACAAAAAAAGGAAGCGGCCATCCAGCCTACTCCCTCTCACATGTAATCAAATCATTCTATTATATAAGGATGATCCAATACATCGTATTTTTTATCTTTAAAGCTCAATTCGTTACCGGCTTCAAATACCCCTTCAAAAAAACGAGAAGCCGGTTCTGCAAGCTCCTTATAGTATTCACTGAAGAGTGCAGCTGCATGGCTTCCGAGCCACATGTCAGGAAGCAGTTCCTCGGGCAGACCTGGGTCTACGAACAGGAATTTTCGATATTCATGCACAAGCTTGGTACGTTCCACAAAGCATTCTGCATCGGACATCTGTCCTTTTAGAATCTTGTTTTTATCAATAATGTACTTTTGGCTGTATTCCTGGATAAATTCCTGGTATTTTCCATTGATCTCATGAAGATCCCAGCTTTTAGTGACCAATCGGCTATCTTCATGCAGCCCTTTGTACTCGGATACGAAGAAGTCCACATATTCCTCTATTTCGTATTTTTGTATAAGGTCCTGAACGGACTTTTCCAAAGCATTCGGTGAAATCCAGCAGCTGTTGGAAAGGGTGCCAAAGCCGCTCCAAACGAGTTCTTTTCGAAGCTCATCCCTAACACTGCGGATTTCTTCGGGGATGGTATACATGAGAATACGCCATTTCCCGTCCCAGCTTTCTGACTTCAATTTGAAGATACGCTTAGCTGCCTCTTCAATCCTTTTGACGCCACGCTCCGTTAAGTAGTAATAGCTTTTATTCCCTTTTTTCTCCGCCTGCACCCATCCCTGCTTGTTCATTCTTGAAATGGCTGCACGTACGGCCTGATCGTTATGGCCGAATTCCTTCAGTAGCCGGATCAGGCTTCCGATCCAGATTTTGTTTCCATAATGCCTGATATAGTCTCCGTATAACGTGAAAATCATCGATCTTGTGTTCATCCAGCATCCTCTTTCTTGTGAAAAAAATCTAGTAATCGTATTACAATAGTTTCATTTTATCAAAGTAACGCGTCATAGGAAATACGAAAAATCATAGAGAAGCATGCTCTATGATTTTTCAAAACGTTCTACTATTGTTGCGATTCCCTGTCCGACACCGACACACATAGTGGCGAGGCCATATCTGACTCCCCTTTTATTCATTTCATGGACTAGTGTGGTAAGGATTCTTGCGCCGCTTGCACCGAGAGGATGACCGAAAGCTATCGCCCCACCGTTCACGTTCACTATTTGCTCGTCCAACTCCAGCTGACGGATGCATTCCAGAGATTGGGAAGCGAAAGCTTCATTCAATTCAACCAGATCAAGATCATCTATTGTGAGTCCGGCACGCTGCAACGCTTTTCTTGTCGCATGGATCGGACCGATTCCCATGATGGAAGGTGAAAGACCTGCGACTGCTGATGTTACATACCTGGCAAGTGGTGTTAGATTTAATTCCGCAGCTTTCTCAGCACTCATTAATAAAAGAGCGGAAGCACCATCGTTTACACCGGAAGCATTACCGGCTGTAACTGTGCCATTATCAAAAAGAGGACGAAGCTTCCCAAGTTTCTCCAAACTGGTTTCCGGGCGTGGATGTTCATCTGTATCAACGATTGTTTCATTACCTTTTCTGTCTATAATCTTTACAGGTACCAACTCTTGAGCAAAACGGCTGGATTTCATGGCCCTGTTGGCTTTTTGCTGGCTTTCATAGGCATATCTGTCCTGATCCTCGCGGGAGATTCCGAACTCCACCGCAACATTTTCCGCTGTTTGTGGCATGGAATCCACCCCGTACATCTTTTCCATGCTTTTGTTGATAAAGCGCCAGCCTATTGTGGTATCAAGCAGTTCCATATTTCCACGTGGAAAATCAGAATCCGGTTTTTTCATGACAAATGGAGCTCTTGTCATGCTCTCTGTGCCACCTGCGATATAGATTTCCCCTTCACCAGCCATAATCGCTCTTGCAGCATAGTTGACTGCGTCAAGGCCTGACCCGCAAAGACGGTTGATGGTGGTACCTGCCACCTCAACCGGCAATCCTGCCAATAAAGCGGACATTCTTGCTACATTTCGGTTGTCCTCTCCTGCCTGATTTGCATTACCGAATACTACCTCTTCAATCTGTTTGGCAGGAACCTCGGGATTTCTGTCCATCAGGGCTTTGATGACAATCGCGCCGAGGTCATCAGGGCGAACAGATTTTAACGCTCCTTTATATCTGCCAATCGGGGTCCGGCATGCATCCACAATTACTACTTCTTTCATACTGTCACCTTCCTTCTAGTCGTTTTTCTGATAGTCATAGACGCCTTTTCCGCTTTTTCTTCCAAGACGGCCGGCCTTTACGTACTTTTCCAGGAGAGGTGCCGGCCTGTATTTTTCCCCAAGTTTTTCGTGAAGGTATTTCAGATTATTTAATCGGGTATCCAAGCCCACAAGATCGCCAAGTTCAAAAGGTCCCATCGGATAATTCAAGCCCAATTTGATTGCTTTGTCGATTTCCTCTGGAGTTCCGACTCCCTCTTGCAACATGTAAAATGCCTCATTTCCCACCAACGCGCTGATTCTGCTTGTGACAAAACCGGGAAATTCGTTGACAACAACGGTTTCCTTACCCATTTTTTCTGCAACTGACCGGATAGCCGCAGCAGTTTCATCGCTAGTTTCCAGCCCTCGGACAATTTCCACTAGCTTCATTTTATGTACTGGGTTAAAAAAGTGCATCGCAATCACTTTTTCCGGTCGTTTCGTGAAGCTACCGATCTCGGTCGGACTCATGGTGGATGTATTGGATGCAAACAGACAGTGGGACGGTGCGTGCTGATCGATACGTTCAAATACAGATCTTTTGATATCGATATTTTCTGGAACTGCCTCAATAATCAGATCCGCTTCTTTCACTACATCCTCAAGGTGAACCGAATAGGTCAGCCTTTCATTAATGGAGTCGGCATCCGTCTCGGACATCTTGCCTCGTTCCACTCCCTTATCGGTGATCTGCTGAATTTCTTTCTTCGCTCCGATTAATTGCTCCTCTTTTACATCAACCAGCGTGGTGGAAAAACCTCCAAGCGCGCTTGAATAGGCAATTCCTCTACCCATCACTCCAGAACCGATAACAATTACTCTTTCCATAGAAGCTGCCTCCCCTTTCTAACGTGTCACTTTAAAAAAGCAAAGGGTACACGCCCCTTTGCTTCCATTTTTTATTCTTACACTCCAAACGGATTCAGAGGACGGTTCCCGAAGTAGGAGATGATACTCTTTGTTTCTGTATACAGGTCCAAGGTTTCAATGCATAGCTCGCGCCCGAAACCGGATTGCTTGTAACCGCCGAATGGTGTTCCCGGAAAAGCGGAGAACGGGCAGTTTACCATGACGATTCCTGCCTGGATCTGCTTGGATACCCTTGTTGCACGTCCATAATCCTTTGTCCAGATGGCAGATCCAAGTCCATATTCGCTGTCATTCGCTAGCTTGATTGCTTCTTTTTCATCACTGAATGGCATTACTACCACAACTGGGCCAAAGATTTCTTCTTTGACAACCTTCATGTCATGATTGACACCCGTAATGATGGTAGGTTCATACCAAAAACCATTTTCAAAGCCTTCCACTTTGGCCACTTTCCCACCAAGAACGATATTAGCCCCTTCTTCTTTCGCTGACTGGACATAGCCGTCAATGACATCAAGCTGGCCTTTGTTGATGACAGCCCCAATATGTGTTTCTTTGGCAAATGGATCGCCAAGTGTAAGCTTTTTAGCTTTTTCCACGAACTTCTCCATGAACACATCATAGATATCCTCATGTACATACAGGCGGGAACGGGCTTCACAAGATTGACCTGTGTTGTAGAAAATGCCGAATAGGGATCCATCCACTGCCGCATCGATGTCTGCATCTTCAAATACGAGATTCGGAGATTTACCGCCAAGCTCCAATGTAACGCGCTTCAGGGTTTTAGACGCCTTTTCCATAATATCCTTACCGATTGGCGTGGAGCCTGTGAATGCCACTTTATCCACCAACGGGTGCTCAACCAGATAGTTTCCTACTTCCGATCCTGCACCAGGGATGACGTTGACAACACCCTCCGGTACTCCTGCTTCGATACAGATTTCACCAAGTACGATTGCTGTAAGAGGCGTCAGTGTGGCAGGCTTGACCACTACAGAACAACCAACTGCAATGGCAGGAGCTACCTTCCATGCAGCCATCATTAGTGGATAGTTCCATGGGATGATTTGCGCACAAACTCCAACCGGTTCTTTTTCGGTAATGTTCTGGAATTGACCTGGAACATTGTTGACAGCCCCTCTATGACCGACAATCGCCCCTGCGTAGAATTCGAAATCCTCGATAGCCTGCATCACTTGACCTTGCGCAGCAGAAAGGGATTTCCCTGTATCCAGAATCTCCAATTCCACCAACTCGTTAAAACGGGAGCGCATGATTGAAGCAATCTTATTCAACGTTCTTGCACGCTTGTTTAACGGGAAGAGCTTCCATTTCCCTTTGTCGAATGCGTTTCTGGCAGCTTCCACCGCTTTCTCGGCATCCTCCTTGGAAGCTTTGGCGATTGTGGCAATCGCTTCACCAGTTGCAGGATTATAGGTTGTAAAAGTTTCTCCTGTGGAGCTATCCACTCTTTGACCACCGATAATCAATTGATACGCTTCACGCTTCATATCCAGTTGTTCCAGCTTTGCATCTTTTACAGTTGACATATTTGCTCATCCCCTTAATTATCTATTAGTTTCCTTTGAATACAGGCTTTCGTTTTTCCACAAAAGATATAACGCCTTCCTTATGATCGTCAGTCAGGCCGGCTATTCTTTGTCCGAATGCCTCATGCTCCAGGTACTCATCAAAATTCATCGTCCAGCTTGCCTGAAGGGAACGTTTTATCAAGCCAATCGCCTGGGTGGGCATGCAGGACAGACGCTCGGCAAATGCCTTCACTTCTTCCTCCCAGTTTTCCTGCTGGATGACTCTGGTTGCAAGACCCAGCTCTTTTGCATCCACTGCCCGTATCTTCTCCCCTAAAACAGCGAGCTCCAGTGCTTTGGCATTCCCGATAAGTTTAGGAAGGAAATAGAGATTACCTGAGTCAGGAATCAAACCGACATGTATAAAAGCCTGGACAAAACTTGCCTTGTCGGATAGCAATCGGAAATCACAAGCCAACGCCAGGCTGAATCCAGCACCAGCTGCCACTCCGTTTACGGCTGCGATGACCGGTTTTTCACAACGTGCAAGCTCCCTCATCATCGGACCATACCTCGTACGAAGCACCTCACCGTGATCCATATTTTCATCTACTTCTGCCAGATCCTGACCTGAGGAGAATGCTCTTCCTTCCCCCGTAATAACAATCGTACGGACTGCAGTATCTGAATTGGACTGCTTAATTGCCTTCTGGATCTCCCTGTTCATCTGTTCTGTAAACGCATTCAATTTATCGGGTCGGTTCAGCCTGATCCAGGCTACCTGGTTTTCAATCGTGTATGTGATGGTCTCAAACATGTCTGGTCCCCTCATTCTCCCTCAAAGTTTGGCCTTCTCTTTTCCTGAAAAGCGCGCATCCCCTCTTTTTGATCCTTGGATGCGAATAGCAGATAAAAATTCTTCCGTTCAAATTGCATTCCTTCATAAACGGAATAGTCCACCGCTTTTAACACGGACTCCTTGATCAAGCGCAGGGAAAGTGGAGCCTGCTTTGCAATTTTATTGGCAAATTTCAAGGTTTCCTCCTGTAGCAGCTCTTTTGCAATGACCCGGTTGATGACCCCGTAGTGTAATGCTTCTTTCGCGCTCATTCTGTCACCTGTTAATAGCCATTCCATCGCCTTTGATTTTCCCATCAATTTCGTCAGCCTTTGCGTACCGCCAGCACCAGGCATCACACCGAGACTAATCTCCGGAAAGCCGAATTCTGCATCATGTGCGGCAAACAGAATATCACAGCAAAGTGCCAATTCAAACCCTCCGCCAAGGGCAAAACCTTGGACGGCCCCGATGATCGGTTTTTTCACCCATGCCAGACGGTCCCACTCAGTGAACTGGTTTAACAGCTCGAGTTCGATGGCACCCGCTTCTGCCATTTCGTCAATGTCAGCCCCTGCAGCAAATGCCCTTCCATTGCCCCAAAGCACAATAACTTTTATTTCATTACTACGATCAAACTCTTCGATAACGGATACGATTTCCGATACCATTGGTCGATTGATTGCATTCAGTACTTTCGGACGATTTAACGCGACGATTCCAATCGAACCCTGAACCGAGACATCAATAAATCTGAATTCGTTATTCATTCACTTCTTCACCGATCATCAGGGTAACCAGATCACCAGCAAATTTCATTAAATCCTTCCCGGATGCTTTCGCCTCATCCGTTCTCATTGCCTGCTTCAATGCATCATGGCTATCGTAATACATTTCACACATTAAATAGTATTTGCCTTCGCCACCCATTGGACTCCCTACCACTTTCGTCACTTCCATTTTGCGAAGTCCAGGAATCTTCTGTGTGATAGGACCGTGTGTTTCAAAATAATGGTGATCGAATGCCTCTTTGTTTTCAGGGTGCTTGTAAAGCGCGATTAGTTTTACCATTTTATTTCTCTCCTTTTTATATGTAGTAAGCTTAAAAGAGTTTTCTCCAGTAAGCTTCTTTCACCAGCTTTTACATCATCGTAGAAATGGGTTTCATTGCTTCGAACGGGTTTTTGCAGCCTTTGCAATATAGGATGCTTCTGCAGGCAGTTGGACCAAAAATATTATCGATGGTCGTATAGGTGGAGTCGCAGTAAGGACAATCCACATGCCATTCTCCGTTCTTATCCAATTCCGGCGGAGGAGCAATGCCGAATTCCTTTAATTTCTCCCGGCCTATACTTGAGATACGGTCGGAAGTCCAAGGCGGCTCATAGATGAAAACTACTTCCACTTGTTCAAAAAGTGCTAGATTACTTATCTCTTTTTCTATGTTTTTCCTGATAATATCCAACGCGGGGCAGCCCATGAAAGTGGGCAGCATGTTGATCTTTACATTTCCCTCATCCAGGATGATATCCTCTACCATCCCCAATTCGACCACACTGACTGAATCAATCTCAGGGTCTTTCACTGACTGGAGTTGTTCCCATACTCTTTCAAGCTTTATGTTGTTTGTCATATGCGACTCATTCCTTTTATTGGAGTAAAAGGGCTCCCTCAATATTGTATGTGCATCTTCACTTCTCATGACCTTTTACCAGACTGCCGCTGGATTACTGTTATACACTTCACCTAATGTAAGAATGGCTTCCTCCAGGTCCTTCGTATGCTCTCCCTTTCGACCATCCCCATTTTTCATGCCCAGCTTGTTTTCGAGAGGAGGAAAATCTACCTTTTCAAAAACATCTGTCATGGTCTGGATGAAGCGCTGTCGCAGGACCGCTTCCCCTTCCAGAAGGCCATATTTAGTAATCTGAGGGGCATCCGGTCCCAACGTCAGTACCCCTTCAAAATCGGCAAGAACTTTATCCACCGCCGCCTTCATTCTTGATTTTGCATCCCCATTTGCCTGACAGAGCTGAATAAACCAGGTTCTCCAGTGAAGCAGATGATAGAAAAGCTCCATGTTGACCTTGATGGCAACATGCTTCAAAGGTTCATAGGTGGAGTTTTTCAGTGATTCCATCTTCAGTTTTTTCGCTTGAGTGTAGAAATAGTGTCTGACAACAGCAAAAGCCCAGTCATATTTCGGTTCCTTCAAATAGTTCCCAGGTCCGTTCACCAATTCCAGAACAACGGCATTGACGCGGTCTTTCGCATTGCGGGCATGTGCCAAGGCATCCATGTCCCCTTCACCCAGATCCTCAAGTAATTGATAGAACATGGCCGCATGCCCCATCGTATCCTGATTAATGGATGAGAACGCGACATCCTCTTCAATATGCGGAGCAAGGCCGAGCCATTCAGAACCTCGGTAGGCGATGATAAAATCATCATCGGCTAGCTGATACAACAGCTGTGTCAAAGCCTTATGGTACGCTTTATCCTTTTTCGCTTCCTCTACTGATGCGATATTCATTGTTTCAGCTTCCCTCCCCAGGACATGATCTCTTTTTCATCCAGCATTTCCTGTTCATAATGGCGCCATTTCTTTTTCAGATAGCCGTACCCTTTTGTATTCCGGTAATCTTTGTTGTCGATCCTTTGCAAGGTCTCCCGCTCTTCCTGTGTCATCTTTCTCATTGCCGACCTTTTCACCACCCAGATATCCACCACCGGTTCGCGCCGCATGAAATTTTCCTGTGCCATGACAAGCGCCAGCTCCGCGTTTGGTGCAAGAAGGCTGAATTGGTACTGCATAGGGGAAGTGTGCGTCCTCTTTGAAAACACTTCAAATTCCTGATAAAATCCTTTGCTGCTCAATACTGTTCCTCCTTCCTAGCCTGCATTGGTCTCGGAGCTCAGCGCTTCACGGACCCATGCATTGTTTTCATGAGAAATGATTCGAAGCCGCAGCCGATCCTTGGATTTAGGTCCGTTATTTTTGATGATTTCCTTAAACTTACTCCAATCTGGCTGCTGATAGATCCACTTTTGCTCTTCTTCACTGTAATGCATCGTCTTATCCGGGATTGTCAGCCCAAGGGATAACACCCTAGGTATATATTTAGTGAAAAAATCCTGACGCAGTTCTTCATTACTCTTTGTCCGGATTTTGTATTTCATTGTAATATCCTGTTTTGATGTTCCTGTGGTGGAGGCGTCAGCAGGGCCAAAGAACATAAGGAGTGCATCCCACCATCGGTTAACAGAGTCTTGGATCATTGCCCGCTGTTCATCCGTTCCTTCCGCAAGAGCCATGATGATCGCTTCACCGTGCTGTGCATGGAACACTTCCTCCGCACAGATTCGCTTTAATGCCCTGGCATATGGCCCATAGGAAGCATCCAGCATATTAGTCTGAGAGATGATCGCTGCTCCGTCAACCAGCCATCCGATCAGTCCTGCATCTCCCCATGTAGGTGCCTCCATATGGAAGACATTATGAAACTTCAAATCTCCCGAAAATAGATCCTGCATAATTTCCTCACGTGTTTTTCCGTAAGGCTCCATGAGATCCTCAGCCACTCTCAGCAGAAGCTGGCCATGCCCCATCTCATCCTGTACCTTCGCCATGATGCCCAGCTTCCTTTTCAGGGTAGGCGCTTTCGGGACCCACTCCTTTTCTGGAAGCGCTCCCATTATTTCGCTGATTGCATGCATGCTGATAAGTTTAATCAAGGTTTTCCGGTATTCTTCCGGCATCCAGTCGTCTGCCTCTATCTTTTCACCAGCTTCGATCCGGTTCATGAAGTGCTGGTGCTTTTCTTCTTCTGTTAAGCGGTCAAACGAAAGTGAATTGGTCATTATCGCCGCCTCCTTTTTCTATAACGTTTATTTAACGAAATTATAATATAATGTTATACATTTATCAACTCTGAAAGTTCTGAATTTTTATTTCACTGCTATTCTATTATCTATTAATCTTACAGCCTTCCCCTCAGACCTAGGGATAGTGCCCGGTGCCACCACAGCGGCCCGTACTGAAATATAGCAGCCGGTTTTCAGAACATGCTCGATTTTCCGGGAAAGAGAATTGAAATTTTCCCTATTTTTGTAATCATCAAGTAAGGTAAAAATCGCTTGTTTGATTTCCACCCTTACTTCCAGGCAGTCGAGATTATTTTCTTTTGAGAGTAAAAGCTGATAATGTGGTGACAATTCCGGAATGCTTAATAGGTGATGCTCGATTTCAGAAGGAAAGACATTGACACCGCGGATAATCAGCATGTCATCCACCCTTCCCTTTACTCGCGACATCTTGATGGTTGTCCTTCCACAGAAACACTGCTCTTTTTTAATCGAAGCAATATCCCCTGTGCGATAACGGATGATAGGCAAAGCTTCTTTCGTCAGGCTTGTAAAAACAAGCTCTCCCTCTTCACCCTCCGGAAGCACCTGAAGTGTCACTGGGTCAATGATTTCCGTATAGAAATGATCTTCGGCAATATGAAGTCCCTCCTGCGCCTCGTGGCACTCCATCGCCACACCCGGTCCGATCACTTCGCTGAGACCATAGATGTCACAGGCTTTTATGTTCCATTTATTTTCGAGGGTGATCCTCATTTCCTCTGACCAGGGTTCTGCGCCGAAAATCCCGTATCTTAGGGAGGTCTCTGCAGGATTTTTTCCTATCTGCTCCATTTTTTCAGCAACAGCAAGGAGGTAGGACGGAGTACCACATATGACAGAAGGCTTGAAATCCTCGATCAACTGGATTTGCCTTTGGGTATTGCCACCGGAAACCGGAACCGTCATCATGCCAATACGTTCACTGCCATAGTGAAGACCTAGTCCTCCTGTAAAAAGTCCATATCCATATGCGTTATGGAGAAGCTCGCCTGTTTCCCCGCCTCCAATCGATATGCTCCTTGCTACAATGTCACTCCACATATCGATATCCTTTTGAGTGTAAGCAACTACGGTAGGCTTGCCGCTCGTGCCTGACGAGGCGTGAAGCCTGACAATTTCATTTCTGGGAACTGCAAAAAGTCCGAATGGATAGTGGTCTCTGAGATCTTTCTTTGTAGTGAATGGAAGATGTTGAATGTCATGGAGAGTGGTAATCTTGTCAGGCGTTAACATCATTTGATCAAATTTCTTTTGATAAAAAGGGACATTTCTGTATGCGTGGTTCAGGGTTTTCTTTAATCGTTCTAGCTGCAGCTCAGCCATGGTTCTTCTATCAGCCTTTTCTATATCATGGAGAATCATCGTATCACCCGCCTTGTTATTCTAGCGAAAATTAATATAACGAAATAATACCGTTATAAAACTTTCTGTAATATATTATGTTCAACATAAAAATAACGTTCAACAATTCAAATGTCAATATACTTTCAGAATATTTGATGGATTTGGTTTCCAAACAAAAAAGCCGCTGAGGCTCATTATGTGCCCAGCAGCTTTTAATCATCTCATATTCTATGCTTCATACGTCCAAAAGGTTTCACGATACAGCCAATCCTCAATCTCAGGAGAATTTTCCTTCAGCTGCTTTTCCATAAGCTCCACCCATCCGCTTGTTTGGGACTTGTGCGCTTTAATGGCCTTCAGCTTGTCTTCTGCAACATCCCTTATATCAATCGTGATATCAGGCGGTCCGATCAGATCCACGCTGTTTTTCAGAATTGCTTTTCCATAGATGACTGGCCGTTCTTCTTTCGGCAAGCGTGATACGGCAAGTGCAGCCGCATTGCTCATCGCATCATGATCTGGATGAACCCCATGCTTTGGATAAAAGGTTAAAAGCAAGGACGGCTTTACTTCCTCCAAAACCTTCCCGATGATGTCCGCCAAATAGTTTTCATCTTCAAATTCCAACGTTTTATCATGTAAACCAAGCATTCTGAGATCCTGGATGCCCATTACCTTACATGCATCCACAAGCTCTTTTTTTCTGACTTCCGGCAGCGTTTCCCGGTTCGCGAATAACGGATTGCCGAGATTTCTCCCCATTTGTCCGAGTGTGCCGCATAGGTAGGTAACAGGAACACCACTTTGAGTGAATTGCTTTATTGTACCCGATGAACTGAATGCCTCATCGTCCGGGTGTGGAAATACGACAAGTACGTGTTTTTCTGCCTGCATATTGAATCTCTCCTTTTTCACGAGAGGTATGTTCCTTTTAGAAAGGCTCTCTGCTTAACTGAAGCGCCACTGCCAATTTGCCTTCAGGATTCAATCCGGCTAACAGTAGGCGATTTTTATCATCTATTTCATAATGGGTCACACCTTCCGCGTACACCCAACCATGCTCTAACTTCAATCCCACTCTGTATGGGTTTATTCCGATTATTTTTCCCCGTTCAAACTTCAATTGGACATTCCTGATAAATGCACCAACAGGCAACCCTGTATTGTGATGGCCTGCATAGGCACCATTCGTCGTCTCCAGATGCAGGTACACATCTGCATTTGCCAGCTTATCTAATTCGGTTTGGACAAGGGTCTGATCTATAAGCTTCATAGTATCCTCCAACATCTTTTTCTTCCTGAAAGTTTATTCCTATATACAGTGTATAATAAGACAACGCAAATTGCTAAATTGTTTGCTTCTAAATGATAAATAAGGCTGGGATGTTTGTTTTGGACAACTGAACTAAATTCAACTCTTTAACACCGCTGTTGATTTCCGCACTAGGCGCAGCGACCCAAGGGGCGGTGCTGGAGCCTCCTCGGGCTTCGCCCTGTGGGGTCTCCAGCCTTCCGCTACCTCCCGCAGGAGTCTTCGCCTATTGCTCCAATCAACAGCTAGATAGCTTAATAAATAATACTCGGCATTAACACTGTTGTAAAATATAGCAATCTATATGAATAGAGTATAGAGTACCACAGCAAATAGATACTCAGGGAGACATAAATTTTATACTTTCTCCATTACTACGTTCTAATTTGACTTATACCAGGGGAAAATTGCTAACACTCCGCCTTCTTTTCATAAGTAGTTAAGTCAGAAATGGAGTTACGCCCGTTATTCCGGATTATTCGCCCGAATTTGAGATTTTGCGCCCGGAAAATTTATTTTTCGCCCGATTTGAGGACGTTTTCGCCCGATTCTACCTATCTTCCGCCCGAACTCCAAAATTCGACAAAATTAGCACCCCTCACTCTTTCCCACGTTCTCTGGATCCACTCGCTTGCTGGTACACACTTCATCTGCAAAAAAAGAATGACCGTTAAAAGTCATTCCCTCTTTTTGCTTAGTTTAGTTTGTCATACCATTTCTTTGAAGCTGACACTTCGGAATGGGTAAGCTGGTGGCCTTGATGTTCCCAGTGGACTTCGACGTGTGCGTATGCCTTTGTCAGGAGGGATGATAATTCCTCGGTTTCCGATGCGGGGCAGATTGGATCATTTTTTCCTGCACCGATGAACACAGGGACCGAACGAAGGTCAGGTAAAGCCACTCCTCTTCTAGGTACCATCGGGTGGTAAAGAATCGCGCCTTTTAGACTATCCTTATAATGAAAAAGAAGACTTCCCGCAATATTCGCTCCGTTGGAATAGCCGACCGCTATCACTTGCTGGCGGTCGAATCCGTATTTTTCTGCTGCATCATCCAGGAACTGATGAAGCTCTTTTGTTCGAAAGATAAGGTCCTCTTCATCAAACACCCCTTCCGCTAAACGTTTGAAAAAACGGGGCATTCCATTTTCGGAGACATTTCCCCTTACACTTAGAACAGAAGCATCTGGGTCTATCATATCTGCTATAGGTAATAGATCGTTCTCTGTTCCACCTGTGCCGTGCAAAAGAAGCAATACCCTGTCAGAGCCCTTCTTGAAAATATGCTTTAAAGTCATGAGCCGTCCCCTCCTTTTCACTAGACTATTATATATCTTGAATTCGAGATAATATTATTATATTGAATTTAATATCATACGTCAAGGAATCCACATTATTAACCTCAGCCTCACTTTAAGAATAAAATGTATAAAAAACAAAGGAGCTATCATGATGTTTCCATGGAGCAAAATGTTTCCTTTTCCAAAAGATTATATGAAGGAAGATATATTCAAGCAGTCAGATGTGGAGAAAATGATGAAAAAAGCCATGGGGGGCAAATTACCTCCTAACCCTGGAAGTTTGTTGCATTCTAATGATTTTTTTGCGCAATCTTTTGATCTTTTAAATCGAGTCCAGGAGAAAAAGAAGCAGAAGAAAAAACCAATCTTTCAATCGGATGTCTTTGAAACCCATGAAGAAGTTATCGTTCGGTTTCCACTATCTTCCGAAGAAAAGCTGAGGGAACTTGTTATCTTTCATGATGCTTCCACATGCTTTTTGGAAAATCTCCCGACCAAAGGAAGTAAGCAGGAAATAAAGTTCCCATGTTTGGTGAAGTCATCCGGTTCTACCGCCAAATACCAAAACGGCATTTTGGAAATAAGAATACCAAAAGAAACAATCAATTCCAAGACAAAGATCCCGATTGAAATCATTAAGCCTTCAAAAAAGAAATAGAGATGCTGCTGTAGCTTTGATATAAAGTTTGCTCAAAAAACTCGCAAACTAGTGTGTTGAGTAGCACTTATACATTCATTCAATTTGTGATAGGGTTCACCGTTACTTATCAAAATGAGGTTTAAAATAAAAAAAGAGAATCTCTCCTTCTTAGATTTTTTTTAAGGAGAGACTCTATTTAAATAGTAACAACACTATTTGTTTCTGCTGCATCTATAATCCCTAAAATGACTTTTAGAGAAGATAGTGCATCATCCCCTGTTACAAGTGGGGAATGATCAAGACGTACACATTCAATAAAGGCATCGATTACACCACTGTTCGTCTGATTATTATTAGTTTGAATACTTTCAAGTTGGTAATGTACTTTGACACCATCTTTTGTTATCACTTCTAATTGGTATTGATCTCTATGATAGATTTTCAAAATACCTTTTTCACAATAGAAAATTGTACTATTGTCTTCTTCTCCGTAATAGGTCCAAGAAAATGAAGCTGTACCTAATCGTCCTTTTTTCGTTTTTAAACTACATACGATGTTATCGCATACTTCAATAGGTTCGCCATTTTCATTAATTTTGTCGAGCGCTCCTTGAAATGCACTAACCTGCTCGATTTCGTCATCTAATAAGTATTGTAATAAATCAACTTTATGGATCCCCAAATCTCCAGCAACACCAAGACCTGAGCGTTCCTTTTTAAAGAACCACGTTGAGTTTGATTTATTGGCACCCCATTGCTCAGGTCCAGAGTGTCCAAACGTCGTTTTAAAAGTAAGTACTTTTCCAAGTTCTTTATTCTGAATGATTTCTTTGGCTTTTTGATGGGCACGAGTAAACCGTTGATTATGATCTACCATTAATTTTTTCCCTGATTGCTTTTGGGCATCGACTATTTCTTTCGCATGTTCAATCGTTAGGGAAATAGGCTTTTCGCATAAAACATGTTTTCCACTTAGTAATGCTTTTGTAGAAAATATATGATGATACTCATTAGATGAGCAATCACTGATTACTTGTATTGCAGGATCTGCTAGTAACTCCTCAACGGTTTGAGCTACACTACCATCAAACATGTTCGCTATTTCTGTTGCACGTTCTGGATTCCTGTCGTAAAAAACAATTTCATCCACATATTGATTGGCTTTATATTCTGGTGCATGGCGTAATTTAGTGATTGAGCCACATCCAATGATTCCTACTTTTATACCCAAAGGATTTCCTCCTCCTACTCTCTCTTTTGAAATACTACTGCAATGATGATAATTAATCCCTTAACAAATCCTTGGAGGTGTGGAGAAACATTCATTAAGTTCATCATGTTATTTAGAATTCCTAAGATTAGTACACCAAAAAATGTACCAATAATCTTACCGCGACCACCTGTCATTCTAGTACCACCAATGATAACCGCAGCAATCGCATCTAATTCATATTGAATACCTGAACTAGATGAAGAAATAGAGTTCAATCGAGATGTTTCAATGATAGCTGCTACACTCACTAGTAATCCGGCCAAGCTATAAACACCAATTTTCACTCGGTCCACACGAATGGCAGAAAGTAGAGCAGCTTTTTCATTACTACCTAAGGCATATACATAACGTCCAAACCTAGTCTTATGCATTAAAATATAAACAAGTGCTGTCATAACAAAGAATATAATAACTGGAAAATCAAAAATCCATAAATCACTATTAGCAATCGCTGTGAATCCAGATACCTCTCCTGAGATACTTCCACCTTCTGCAATATATAGGGCAATGGAACGCGCCGATGCCATCATCCCTAAAGTAGCAATAAATGAAGCGATTCTTCCTTTCGCAACCATTAATCCATTTAAAAATCCTGCGAAAGAACCAACTATTAATGCAGTTAATATCGCAACCAAAATGCTACCTGTTGCGTTCAAGGCTAAAACTGTAACGACACCGACAAATGCGAGCACAGATCCAACGGAAAGGTCGATACCACCTGAAAGCATTACAACGGTCATACCTAAAGCTACAATCCCAATAATAGAAACCTGCATTAATATATTGAGCTGGTTATTAATTTCTAGAAATCTAGGATTCATAAATGATGCTGCAATAAAAATAATTAAAAAGGCAATAATAACGCTATACTCTGACCATAGCCAAGAGAGACGATTTTTTGCAGTTGAAGTTTGCGGATTTTGTTCTTTAATTACATTGATATTAGCCAATTTTTTCGGCCTCCCTTTTTGAGCCAGTTGCATAACTCATAATTTCATCTTCAGACACTTCTTCCCCCTTAAAGCGGGCTGTAATTTCTCCTTGGTACATCACATAGATATGATGACAAACCTTAAGTACTTCTGGTGCCTCCGAGGATAATATAATAACGGCTTTTCCTTGTTCGGCTAACTTCACAATTTGATGATAAATCTCTTGCTTCGCTCCAACATCAATTCCTTGCGTTGGATTATCAAAAATAATAATATCGGTATCTACCTCAAGCCATTTAGCAATAATGACTTTCTGTTGATTTCCACCGCTTAATTTGTCTATGGTAATAAGTGGATTGTGTACTTTAATATTCAGCTTTTCCTTATAATATTGGAATTTTTCCTTTTCCAATTTTTCTTGGATTAAACCAGTTTTTTCAAAATGTCCTATAGATGATAAACTCATATTATGAATCACGCTTAAATCTTTAATAATGGCATTTTCTTTTCGATCCTTCGGAACAAGTCCTAATCCTGCTTCTAACGCTTTTCGTGGATGATCTATTTTTAACAGCCGGTTATTAATTTTAATCTCACCAGTGTATTTTTTCCGATAACCAAATAAGCTTTCAAAAAGCTCTGATCTGCCATCACCTGCTAAGCCAGTAAAGCCTAATATTTCACCTTTTCTGAGCGTGAAGGTAATGTTTTTAAACAATCCTTGACTTGATAAGTTATTTACTTCTAATACTTCTGGTCCGAAAGAATGTTTCTGGACTATTCGATCTTGAGAAATAGATTTACCAACCATTAGCTTAGTAATCGTATTTAAATCTTCATTTTCAATACTTCCAGTCCCAACGAGTTCCCCATCACGCAACACCGTATAACGGTCGCAAATTTCCTTGATTTCCTTTAACTTATGAGAGATATAAATAAAGGACACGCCTGATTTCTTTAAGTTCTTCATTAATTCAAATAATCGTTTTACTTCATGTTCAGCTAACGATGTAGTAGGTTCATCCATAATGATCAGTTTAGATTTATGTAGTAACGCCTTTGAAATTTCAATTAATTGCTTGTATGAGGTTTCTAGATTTCTGACATATTCCTTCGGATTGATATCCACGCCAAGCTTCGCTAATATTTCATTAGTTTGTTGGCACATCTCTTCTACTTTTAAGAATCCAAATTTATTTCTTAGTTCTGAACCTAAAAACAAATTTTCATAGACTCTTAGATCAGAAACTACATTAAGTTCTTGATGGATAAAGCTGATTCCCTGCTCCTGTGATACTCTTGGATTAGTCATTTTGACTTCCATACCATTAATGTGAATGGAGCCATGATCAGGTTGATGAACGCCACCTAAAATGTTCATCAATGTAGATTTTCCGGCTCCATTTTCACCTAACAGAGCATGAATCTCTCCCTGTGAGACATTTAGATTAACTTTTTTTAATACAGGTACTCCGTTAAAAGATTTTTCCATATTGTTCATTGTCATAAAAGGACTTATAGTCATGGCGTTAATCATCCCTCCTTTATAGGAAAAGAGGAAATACAATAAATGTTAACTCAACTATTGTATCTCCTATAAATTATTTAGAATTTTGATTCTGGATCATAGAACTCTTCGACATTATCTTTTGTAACTTGAGTAGCTTCTTTTACTATCATTGATTCTGATGGTTCATTTCCTTTTGCAATATCTGCTGCAATTTGAACTGCATCTGCAACCATGGTTGGAGAGTATAAGAATGTTGCAGAAACTAAGCCGTCTGCTTTAATGTCTTCAAATACTGCCTTTCCGCCACCAGCACCAGTTACGAATTGAATATCTTTACGGCCCGCTTCTTTAATAGCTTGTAGTACACCTAGAGCCATTCCATCATCCTGTGTGAACACAGCGTCGATTTCAGGATGTGCTTGTAAAATATTTTGCATAACTTCTAATGATTTTTCAGTTGAGAAATCCCCACTTTGTGAAGCGATGATTTCAATGTCTGAACTTTCCATTGCTTCTTTAAAGCCTGCCCCACGTTGTTCGGTAACGGAACTTGGTGGTCCAGTGATTTCAACCACTTTACCTTTTCCATTTAACTTTTCCACGAAGTATTTACCAGCATTTACACCGATACCCTCGTTGTCACCTTTTACAACTACAGTAGCTGCATCGTTTTCAAGCTCACGGTCCACGATGACCAAAGGAATACCTGCATCTTTAATTTTTTGCCCTACAGGAGATAGTGCTGCAGACTCAATTGGAAGCATAACTATTACATCAACACCTTGAGCAATTAAATCATCGACGTCGTTCGCTTGCTTGTTTGGATCAGCAGCATTTGTCATGACATATTCAATACCATCACTCTCTTTAAGTTCCTTTGCTTGCTTTTCCGCACTATCAATTAAAGCTCCCATCCAGCCGTGTGTTGCAGCTGGTAGAGAAATACCAATTTTTAGCGTATCATCGTCTTTTCCACCATCGGAACTTCCCGCATCGCTGTTACATGCCACTAAACTGAACATTGTTACTAAAGATAAAAATAAAACAAGAAATTTCTTCAAAACATTCACCCCTTTGTTTTTTTAAAGCTCTCCCTATATGTATAATGTAATCGATTACATTCACATCTAAGGTCAGCGCTCTACTATTAATTATTAATCTCTTTAATAGCAGAGCGCTGATCTTAGATGTATTATCCTGATGTAGATTCACGTATTACTAATTCATGATCTAATATAATACTTTCAACGTCTTCCCCTTTAATCTTCTCGATTAACATTTTCGCTGCAACGGTTCCCATTTTAAGCATAGGTTGGGCAATGGTGGTGAGAGTAGGATTTGTCATATTTGAAAAATCAATTTTATCAAAACCTACTACCGCTAAATCATTGGGTACATGCAATCCAGAAGCATTTATTTCTTTGAGAGCTCCGATAGCTAAAAGATCAGATACAGCAAAAACCGCAGTCGGTCGGTCTTGTAAACTCAATATCTTTTTCATTGCTTGCTGGCCATTCTCAAATCCTAAATGCTGGGTATGAATGATATATTGATTATTTATAGTGATTCCATTCTCTTCTAAAGCTCTTTTGTAACCCATTTTTCGTTGTCGCGCATATAAATATTTTTCATCGGAATTCATAAGGGCTATTTTTTTGTGACCGATTTGAATCAGATGCTTAACTGCTCTGTAAGATGCTTCCTCGTTATCAATTGTTACATAAGGAATCCCGCTATCTTCTTCATACTCACTACATTGAATAATTGCATATTTTACTGCAAGCTTTTTCAGTGTTTCTACATTAACAGCAGGATCCATCGAAATAATTCCATCTGCCATCTTTTTTCTAACTAAATCGAAGTAAATATTCTCCTTCTTAGGGTTAGAATCGGTTTCACACAAGAGAATATTATAATTTTGACTAATCGCAAACGTTTCAATCCCTTTAATAATTTCTAAATAAAACGGATTCGAAATAGTTGGGATTAAAATCAAAAGAAGCCGACTTTCAGAATTCCTTAGATTTCTCCCTAACATACTAGGTTCATAATTTAATTTTTCAATAGTATCTTCGACTTTCATTCTCGTTTTTGAAGATACAGAATTTTGTCCGTTTAGAACTCTCGATACAGTTGCAACAGAAACTCCCGCTTGTTTAGCAACCTGTTGGATGTTTGTCATTTTTCTTTCCTACTTTCTATGATTCCATTTCACATTTCTTAATGAAATCGTTTACATTTTTATAGTAATATGTTCCAATTATTCTGTCAATAAAAATGTTATTATATATCTTAATATTATGTAACGGATTACATTTTTTAATATTCTGATAATAAAGTATAAGAGTATGCTTCAAATTTAAATTGATTGCATATTAAAAGCTCTTACTAGTTTACGCCTATATCTTTATCGTTCTTAACATTACATTAAAACTTAACTCTAATGTTGAAATAGCCATGGATGTAATTTTCCCATCTATTCCCTCCCAATAAATATACATTTTGAAGATTTGACGGATTATTTCCTGTCAGGTTTCATTTTTCTCTTTATCAAGATTGATGGTACCCTGGATGTTCAATTAAAACTCTTGCTAATTGTAGAAGGCAATAACTTGTGATCAATTAGCTGATCCTCAGTTATTGCTCCCGATTGTGGAAGATTGACAAATGCGAAAGAGCTGCAGAATGGCTTTTTGGTTATTTTACTAAAGCAACTATTAGCTCAATAGCTTTTTTAGATCTATCCTTGTGTATGTTTTATCAATGGTAGTTCCATCTGGATTGTAGAAAATAGCAGTCTTTAAATACTGTTCCGACATTGCATTGTAACCATGTTTTGAAATTAACTTAATCATCTTAGGGTTCTCAATAGGATCAACGCTAACAAATATTTCAGAAAACCCCAAATCTCGTGAAATGTTTTCCCTGAATCTTATTAAAGCTGAGCCAAGGCCATCCCCCCGATAGTTTACATCTACATAAAGATCGCTTAACTTTGGGGTTAAACTACCTTTTAATTTTAGAACGCCAAAACCTAATATAATTCTATTTTGTTCTGCAATCACTAGATATGCTTCTTGCTTTTTATACTGTTCTAAATAGCCTGTAAATAAGTCCTGATTATTCCTAATATTACAAAGTCCATCTAAGTCGCTTTCATTAGCCAATCTTATATTAAATTTCATTTGGTATACCTACCTTCAAAACTACTGTCATAGTCATTTCATTCGTACTTTGACTAACCAGTATGTTATCAGTACTGGCTTCATTCCTCTTCCGCTGATCCTCGCTCCAGGATTGCCCCTTTAGCAGCTCGATTTCATGATAAAATAAAAAAGACTTTTATTATGATCTTCCGTTATCGCTCCAGATTGTTGAAGACATTCATTTAATATTTTATTAAAGAAAAGCTCCTAAGTAGATTAAGATTTATCTTTAATAGGTGTTTTTAGATTAGCTTTGCATGATTTAATTATTTTCTCAACTTTGTTCTTGAATTCATCATCCCCATGTTTTGGTAAGAAGAATGAAACTTCTCTGAGATACTTAGTCTTATAGTAAAAAAGATAATAATTTTTAGTGGAGTATATTGTAGGTTTTCCTCTTAAGTCCAAGTTACTATGTCTTAATAAGAACTTACATGAAGATGAATTGAACTCAGCGTAAATATTTAAAATATCTTTTTTTCTATATGCTTTGTATAGCTTCCCTCCAAGTATTCTTACACAAATGTATTTCCACATGTAATGGAATGTTAATAAGAGTATTGCTATTGTGATGAAAGTGAATAACATATCTACATTATTTGCTGCTATTAATTTTTCATGATTATTGTATATCATTGAATTATCATATCTAGCTTTAACATGATACCAAACTTGCATAAGAGATAGTAATAACATTACTAACCAGTAAATAAATTTATAATATGTCGAATATCTAATCATCTCTCGGCAAGCTTCAGGGGTAACATGAACTTGGACTTCAATATTTCCCATTAAGACACTCCAATAATTGTTTTTTTATGTTCATACCTTCGAGACTCCCTTAAGTATTAAAATAACTAAATCTAAAGTTACTCATACAGATAGGTAAAAGTTTGAAGTTATCTCCCCTTTTTCCCCCTGTTCACACCGCACGTGAAACTTTCATTTCATACGGCGTTCCAACTAA